>NZ_CDWWXB010000140.1:4258-4724 GCF_977971855.1 Frankia sp. CoWAU3
CCTGCCCCCGGTCGTCCCGGAGGTCGTCGAGCATCAGCTCGTCGAGCGGGAGTGCGCCTGCTGTGGGGTCCGGACCCGGGCGCAGGCGCCCGCGGGGGTGGACGCCCCGGTCCGGTACGGCCCCGGGGTCGAGGCCTCGGTCCTCTACCTCTATGGCGGCCAGTTCCTGGCCAGAGACCGGGCCGCGGTCGCGATGGCCGAGCTGTTCGGAATCCGGCTCTCGCCCGGCACGGTGGCCGCGATGCTCGCCCGGGCCGCCGGCCGTCTCGAGAAGGAC
Organism: Frankia sp. CoWAU3; assembly: GCF_977971855.1. Lineage (NCBI taxonomy): Bacteria > Bacillati > Actinomycetota > Actinomycetes > Frankiales > Frankiaceae > Frankia > Frankia sp. CoWAU3. Next base: position 4,536 of record NZ_CDWWXB010000140.1, read on the forward strand.
TTCCTTCCTCAGGTCCGTGACGCGCTCGCCGCCGCGCCGGTCGTCGGGGCCGACGGGACCGGGCTGCGGGTCGCCGGGAAGCTGCACTGGGTGCACTGCGCCCGCACCGACAGGCTCACCCTGGTCGTGGTCCACCCCCGCCGCGGCAGGGACGGTATCGACGTCCTCGGGGTGCTGCCCGGGTTCACC
>NZ_CDWWXB010000140.1:4924-5367 GCF_977971855.1 Frankia sp. CoWAU3
GGCGCCGCCGCGGTCGACCCCGACGGCTCCGCCGCCCCGCTGCGCCGGCTGCGTCACGCCGTCCAGGTCGGGATCAGCCAGACCGCGCCCCGCACGACCAGGCAGATGCGCGCCGAGAACGCCCTCGCCCGCCGCCTCGCCGACCGTGAGGCCGACTACCTGCGTTTCCTCACCGACCTGGCCGTGCCACCCGATAACAACGGCAGCGAGCGCGACATCAGGATGGTCAAGGTCCGGCAGAAGATCTCCGGCTGCCTGCGTTCCCTGACCGGCACCAGACAGTTCTGCGCCCTGCGCAGCTACCTGTCCACGACCCGCAAACACGGGATCGGCATGCTCGACGCCCTCCGCCGCCTCACCAAGGGCCGCCCCTGGCTGCCCACCGACCAGGCCACCACCCTCGCCGCGGCTTAACTCAAAGTCACCACGAGCTGGTGAATACC
>NZ_CDWWXB010000140.1:5664-9928 GCF_977971855.1 Frankia sp. CoWAU3
TGACCAGTTACGCTTCAAGTAGAAGAGGAACTCGCGGGCGTGCCCTGCTTCGTCGCGGCTCGCGCGGAGAAACAGGTCGGCCAGCACGGGCTCCTCCACCCACTCCGACATCGCCCGGTAGACCGTGTTGACGATGATCTCAGAGATCACGTTCGTGGTCAGGGTCGCACTCGGCATGATACCGGCTTCGTACGGCTCACGCAGAGCCTCGATCTTGTCCTGGTCGATGTGGACGCCCACCGCCTTGAGCCAGGCCCGGAAGGCGTAGTGATGCTGAAGCTCCTGGTAGGCCCAGATGGCCACGAAGGCCGAGCAGTCGTAGTCGTCGTGGAACTCGCTGAGAAAACCGTGCAGCCCGGGGAGAGACGTCGCCTCGCCCATGACAACGCCTTGACAAGCGAGATGTAGACGGGATGAACGAGGTCACTCCGGACGTTTTCCAGCCCGAGGTCGGAAACCTTCCGCTGGAGGCGCTCGTAGTGTTGGAAAACATCGAAGCTATGGGACTTGTCAGCGGTGGCGGTCGGCATGGATGGACTCCTTCTGAGCTTCCCTCGCAGGCTTTTTCCGCTCTACCATGGGTTGCCTGGCCGATCATTACAACCCTGATATCACACGCCAATCGAACCATTCCTATCAGCTATCACGGAAGCGCTTACTGCCTCCGTGCGGGACGGTCCACGTACCGCCGCCCAGCGTTCACCAGCCCTTCATCGTTCACGAGTCCCTTCATCGGACCTGGTAGAACACGGTTGTCACGTACTGGTCGAAGTCGTTCACTCGGAGCGTGAGCCGAAGTTGCCATTCACCGGGCAACGGCGCCCGGATCCCGTCGCTCCGCGCATGGCCCGGCGCGGCCAGGCTCAGCGGAACAGTGAAGGGGCCGAGATCGGCGGCCGGCAACGACAACGCCGCACTGGCCTCCACCAGTTTCTGCGGTTTGCCGCTCGGGTCCGTGGCCTGGACGTCCAGGGTCTGGGCGCCCACTCGCGTCGGCGAGACCCTCACCTTCACCGTCATCGGACCCGCGAAGGTGGTGTCGGAGAACGGCGGTGAATAGCTGGTACGTCCCGGTACCATGTTCACCAACCCAGCCGTGATCCCCAGCACGACAGCCCCGAGCACGATTTCCGCCATGACACCCCGGCGCAGCCCGGCAAGCAGAACAGCATGCGACGAGCGGTCCGGCCGGCCGGCCGGCTGATTTCTGTTCGTTCTGTACTGCCGGCGGACCCACCACCGCGCCAGAGCGCCGAGAGCGATCATTCCAAGGACCAACCACACCTTGTACACCAGCAGTCGACCATAGCTGGTATCAATCAGGGCCCGTGGCGGGCCGACCTCACGCCAGCTCTGGAAGACCCCGCTGACCATCACGGCGACAACGGCCACAACCGCGATCTTCGACCACCGGGGAAGGATCTCCGCCAGCTCGGTGGCCGATGCGCGGCGCACCAGGAAACCGGCAATCATCACCAGACCACCGATCCATACCGACATGGCGATCACATGCGCTGTCGTGCTGGTGGTAGCCAGCCAAGCCAGATCGCCGGCACTGGCATGACCGATCATGGCAAGCGTCACGGCCACCACGACACCGAGACCGGCGAGCTCCCCGTTCCCCCGCGGATCCACCGACCCGGTTCGCAACAGCCGCCGCACGAGAGGCACCATCAAAGCAAGAGCGAGCAGACGGATCAGCAGCAGGTGACCGAACCGATCCGCCAGGGTGGTCGACAGAACCGACCACTGCCCGAGTCCCCCGAGGCCGAGCCCGGCAGCGTAGGGGCCTTGCAGCAGCAGCTGCGCGAATGCCGCAAAAACGGATAATCCCCACGCTGCCATCAACAGCCGGCCGGGACCGGCCGCACGAAGACCTGTCGGCCAGAGCACGATCAGAAAGAAACAGACGCCCAGCAACAGGGCCGTCGCGGCGTATCCGAGAAATCGCGCCATGGCGAAGACGACGCCCACCGTCGAGGAGCCCGATGTGCCGGAGACCGCCGCGGCGGCGGCATCCGGCGGCCCGCCCACACCGAAGGCGAGCGCACCGGAAACAGGATGACTATCCGCCGAGATGACACGCCAGCTCGCCACGTACGTGCCGTTCGGCAGCCCCGGCCGGAGCGCGACCGTCGCCTGCGACGCCTTGGGACCAGATCCGGCACGACCATCATCGACCCGCCTACCCGCGGAATCGAGCACCCGGATCGAATCGCGCGAGACCCGTACTGACTCGCTGTAGTCAAGGGTTACCTGTGCGGGTGCGACATCAAGTGCCGCGCCGTCCACGGGGTCGCTACCCGTCAAAAGGGCATGCGCCGAGGCCGGCGGGACCCCGAGGCCAAAACCGATGGAGGTGGTGGCCATGACCAGGAACGTCACGGCCACCACCAGGATGCGGCGCACGACGGTTAGGCGCGCCGTCGCAAAGAGATCAGCGCGAATCCACCGGCCAGCAACCCGAGTGCGCCAAGGACAAGGCCGGCAATCCCCAGGCCACGCGCCGTCCCGTCGGAATCGTCGGAGGCCGATGAGGCTTCGTCCGACCGCGCCGCGGCCGCGCCAGGCCCACCGGACCCCGGGGAGGATGCCGTCAGCGTGAGGACCAGCGCCGGCTTCTCAGGCTCCTGGGCGCCTGGGGCGGCGACATCGACCCACCGCACGACCGAACCGTCAGAGTATGTCTGCAATGCCTTGAACACAACGTGGTCGGTGTTTTCGGGCAGCGGCCCGGCGGAGACGGTGAAGGTGTCGAACTCCCCGGGCTTGATCCCGCCATCCCCCTGCGCCGTCCAGGCAATCCTGGTAACGATCTCCTTGACCTCTCCGTCGTCCGTCATGAGCGGCTTCGACGAGGCCGCTTTGGTAATCTTGTATGTCCACCCCGCCTTGGGCTGGACCGACACGGACGCGATCGAGGTGTCGGTAGGAAGCTGGACGTCCAACCCGGTCGTGGACGCGGTGTCCTTCTCCGTGGGGACCTTGAACGACAAGGTGGCGTAGCTGCCCGCGGCAGCCGTCGGCGGCTGCACCGTGACATGGGCGGACGCCGGTCCAGCTAGGAGGAACATCGCTGCCGCGGCAGTGCCGGCAAGCATGCCGGCACGCCGAACGTTACGGTACATAAGATCCCTTCGAACGTCCCACGGCGCGTGGGACCACCTGAAGATGCCTTGCCTTGCTCGCGCCGGGGTCGTTCGTCGGGCAGATGAGCCCGCCAGCGGAACTCGTCTACCAGGCTCGCCGTGACGTCAACGCTCGCCGTGACGTCAACCCCGGAAAAGGGGAAGCGGGTGGTCCCCGACGCCGTGCGCCACGGCCAAGGGGGCGAGCGTGCGGTCTCGACACCCGCTTCCGAAGGTTGATCTTCACGGTGGGTGGGACAGGCGGAACGACGGCGACGGTCACCGGATACAGCAACAGGGCCACGACGGTGCGCGGCCTCAGTCCGGCCGCGCACCACACAGCCCGCTCGGAGTGACGAAGCATCAGCCCCACACAGCCCACGGCAATGCCATGGGCCGCCGTCATCGGAACATCCAGGCTCGGACCGCTGGCCAGGTGGGTGTGCGGATGCGCAAGTACGAAGGTGACATGGAGGGCGATCTGCGTCACCCCCAGACCCGCGAGCAGCGCAGCGACTCCTCGCTCGCGGTCCGCGAGCCCGAACGCCACCCGGGTGAGGAGGAGGACCGCAACCAGCATGATCCCAGCGGCTGGCCGCGGCGCCCCGCCAGAGACGTGCGCGGCCCAGGCCAGACACACCGAGGACGAGGCGAACACGACGGCTCGGCCCAACCGGGCCGTCCCGCTGTCCACCTCGCACTCTGCTGCCACAGCGAGCAAGCTTGCCATGCCCGGCCGCGGTCATGGCCACACCCCCGGAACCGTGCGATTGGGGTTGATGATCTGACTGGCGGTCCTGGGCGTCTCGTGGGCAGGGTGACCATGAACTTCGCCCCGGGGGTACGCCGCGGGTCGTAATAGGCCTTATGGAGAGCTCGCTCAGTCGCTTCTCGGCGCCAGCCATGGCCGGCCGAGAGCGGAGACGCCGATCGCTTCGATCCATGACGGTCGGGCCGGGATGGTCGGGGCAGGTTAGTCGACCTGGGCCTGCTGGCCCGGCGGACGGGCAGGACCTGGGATCGTCGCGGACCGGGCGTTGCCGCTCTCGATATTACTTCCGGTGTTGCTTCGCTGGTAAGTGTTCGGTGATGTCGTGGGAGGGCTCGCCGAATGCCCGGCCGGCGTTGCCGGTCGG
>NZ_CDWWXB010000141.1:0-1549 GCF_977971855.1 Frankia sp. CoWAU3
GCGTTTCTTCTTGCACCGCCCCCTTCGGACCGCCCTACCAACTACCGTCCGTGATACTCACGCAGAGCTATCGATCGTTGCGCGGAAAGGCTCAATGAAAAACGGGTCAGTCAGAGGTAGGCCCCGCGGCCGAACGTCTCGCTGCCGGGCTGCTGCCCGCTCGGCAGGGCCCGTCGGCGCATCTCCTCGAGCTGAGCCTTGGCGGCCATCTGTTGGGCGAACAGCGCGGTCTGCAGGCCGTGGAACAGACCCTCGAGCCAGCCGACCAGTTGTGCCTGGGCGATGCGCAGCTCGGCGTCCGACGGCGTGCGCTCCTCGTCGAACGGCAGCGACAGCCGATCGAGTTCCGAGCGCAGGTCCGGGGCAAGCCCGTCGGAGAGCTCCTGGATGGAACTGCGGTGGATCTCGCGCAGCCAGACTCGGCTCGCGTCGTCCAGCGGGGCGGCGCGGACCTCCTCGAGCAGTTGTTTGATCATGGTACCGATGCGCATCACCTTGTCGGGCTGGGAGACCAGCGCTGCGATGGGGTTGCCGCCGTCCGACTCCTCCGCGGCCTGCGGCGCCTGGCCACCGTCCGGGGCCAGCGGCCGCACCGGCCGGTCGGGTACCCCCGAGTCCGCGGTCTCGTGCAGCGCGCCGTCAGGCCCGACGACCACGACGCGGGCTTCCGGTTGATCCGTCATGCCCCCTATCCTGCCCCGTGATCCGCCTCCCACAGCACTGGCTTCGCCTCCACGGTCACGCCGGGTGTCACCCATCGAGGATCATTCCGGGATCGTGAGTACCACCTTTCCGACATGTCCGAAATCAGCCACATGCTGGTGCGCCCGCGCGACCTCGGTGATCGACAGCACCCGATCGATGACCGGCCGGATCGCCCCCGCCTCGATCGCCGGCCAGAAGTCGCCGCGGACACCGGTCACGATGTCGGCCTTCTCCTCGACCGGCCGCCCGCGCAGTGACGCGGCGTGGACCGCCGCCCGCTTGGTGAGCAGGGCGCCGAGGTTGAGCTCCCCTTTCACCCCGCCCTGCAGGCCGATGACGACCAGACGGCCTCCCACGGCCAGCACGGCGACGTTGCGGGCGAGATACGCCGCACCCATGTTGTCGAGGATGACGTCCGCCCCATGGCCGTCGGTGGCCTCGCGGATCCTGGCGACGAAGTCGTCGTCACGGTAGGAGACCGCGATGTGGGCGCCGAGCTCCCGCACCCTGGCCAGTTTGGCCGCGGTCCCGGCGGTGGTCGCGACCAGCGCGTTCGGACGCAGCGCGCGGACCGCCTGGATCGCGAAGGTCCCGATGCCGGACGCCCCGCCGTGCACGAGGAAGACCTCGCAGTCACGCAGACCGGCGATGCCGAACACCGTGGAGTACACCGTGCAGGCGACCTCGGGCAGAGCGGCCGCCGTGATGAGGTCGACCCCGGCCGGAACCGGCAGCACCTGGCCGACCGGCACGTTCACCCGACTCGCGTAGCCGCCCCCGCTGAGCAGCGCGCACACCTCGGCCCCGACCTCAACCCGGTCCACGCCGGCGCCGAGAACCGCCA
>NZ_CDWWXB010000141.1:1907-3172 GCF_977971855.1 Frankia sp. CoWAU3
CGGCGGGTAGAAACCCTGCCGCTGGAGCAGGTCCGCGCGGTTCACCGCCGTCGCGACCACCTCCAGGGTAACCTCGCCCGGCCCCGGGGCAGGAGGGTCCGCCACCGTCGACCACGTCATGACCTCGGGCCCACCGGGCGCTTTCACCGTCACAGCATGCATCCGTCACACGCTACGGCTCCTCGGCACGCGATGCCGCGGCATCATCCGGCGTGCGGGCATGTTCATGCTGCGGCCGTACGGATGTTCCGGTGGGGTGGACGGACGCCGGCTCGGGCCTCAGACCGGCTCGGGCTCCGGTTGGGGTGCGCCGGGAGCCGGCTCGGTGTACGGGGAGGGCTCGTGCGGAGCCGGCGGCAGGTCAGGAGCGTCGGGCAGGAGCGGGCCGGGATCATCCGGGATCGGGGTGTCCGGATCGAGCGGGGGCGGGGGACTCGGGCGATGGGGACGGACAGCCTCGGGCATCACGACAGACGGGGCAACCAGACCAGACAGGGCAACCAGGCCAGACCGGGTAAACAAACCAGACCGGGCGGACGGGGCAGCCGGACCAGACAGGGCAGACATAGATTTCGCCGTACCCGGCGGGCGTCGCGGCGGAAACATCGTCCTAGCATCCCATGTCGGCGGCTCGTCCCTCGCCGCGGCCTGGTCGCCGGTCACCCCGCTGGACCGGCGTCGCGCATCCGTGCGCCGCCCCGTCATCGCGGCTGTCTCGTCCGGATCTCGGTTCATCGGCTCGCATCCCCGACCCTATGCCGTCAAGTCCTATGCCCCTATGTCCTATAATATGACTGCCTCGGCCGGTCCGAGACGGATTTGCCCCCGTGGCCGATGTCAACGCGCGCCAGGACCATCACCATGTGTGGCCAGCCCGACATCATCGGACCGAGGGTAAAGCCACTGCTTCGAGCGTATTAACAGTGACCGCCCCACTCGGCATCCAGGTACCACGACGCATACCCGATCGAGTCGCTACCGTCATATGCATATCGCCCTGAACTCATGGTTCTCTGCAACCAGTGACAGACGACCACAGCATCGGCTGTCCGGCCGGCGCCGCGGACGCGCCGGCCTCGACGGGCCCGGGGAGCGTGCCAGTGGAAGCGGTCGCGGCCGACGACGAGCCCGAACATCCCCATACCCAGGCGGAGTTTCATGCCTTCTTCGAGAGACATCACCGCGAGCTGAGCCGGTTTGCGTATCTCCTGACCGGCGATCACGACGTCGCGGACGACATCACCGCGGACGCTCTGACGGCCGCC
>NZ_CDWWXB010000141.1:3717-9863 GCF_977971855.1 Frankia sp. CoWAU3
GGCGGCCGACCGGGTCCGGAAGGTCGTCCGCGAGCGACGCGGGCTGCTCTTCCTTGGTCAGCGAGCCGACCAGTCGGCGCGGATACCCGATCTCCCCGCGGTCATGGATCTGCGCTCCGCGCTGATGACACTGCCGCCGGGCAAACGTGCCTGTGTCGTGCTCCGCTACGCCTTCGACCTGTCGGAGATCGAGACGGCTCGCACGCTGGGTATCTCTGTCCGCACGGTGAAGAGCCAGACCGCCAAGGGAGTCGCCGAACTGGAGCGGATTCTCCAGAACACCGAGCTGCCGCCGGCCGGTGCCGCGGAGGTGCCGAGGCCACAGGTAGCGTCCGGTCGGCCGGGCACATCACGCGGCGCCACATCCCGATCGGGCAGTTCCCGGATGAATGGCTCCCGGTCGGGCTCGGGTCGCCTGGGACGGCAGCGGGGCAGTGGTCAGTCCGGCAAACCGGCGGGTCCGAGCCCGTCGGCGTTCGCCCGCCTCGGCCGCGTCAAGCTATGGCCCTGGTGGCAGCAGCGAGTCGGCGAGGCATAGATGACGCAGAAGGCGCCCGGGGTTCCAGGAGCCCGATCATGATGCGCAGGGTGGCGCGGCAGCGCGGCGCGGCGAGCCTCCGGCCGATTGCCGTCCCTCCGCTCCGGAGACGGGTGACCGCGTGATCAGCGACCACGGAACAGGCGACCGCGAAACCAGCAGCCCGAGCGCGGATGGTCGAGGGTCAGCCGATCGCGTCGGCGAGTTCCGCGGCGGCGACGGTCATGGCGGCGACCTGGGGGAGCTTCCGTTCCCCGACCGACTCCGCGGCATGCTGAGCGCCGAGATGGGTCGGCACCACCCCGACTCCGATCGCATCCGCGGACGTGTCGCGGCGGCGGTCGATGCTCCCCTGAGCAGCACGATCATCCGCCCCCTCGGCCCGATCGGACCTGTCGGCGCGAACAGTCCACTCAGCGCGAACAGCCCACTCAGACCGCTTGGTTCGATCGGCTCCGGCACCCGGACCGGGGATGGGCGGATCATCACCAGGCAGCACCGCCTGGGCCGTACCATCGCGAAGACCCCATCGAGCCGACGGCGCCGATCCAGCCGGTCTACCAGCCCCGACCGGCTCCCCCGGTCCCACCACTGGCCCCGTTCCCGGCGGCGCTCGGTCGCCCGACGCGGCACGATCGCGGGAGCGCTACTCGCCATCATGAGCATCACGGCCCTGACGGCCCTGGCCCTGCTGGGGCCGTCGGGACCGAACTCCCCGGCTCCGCCCACGACGACCGTCACGGCAAAGCCGCGGCCGTCCGCCACGCTGGTCACGACGTCTCCGGTCGTGCGGACGCCGGTCACGTCGCCCCAGGCCACTGCGGCGGTTCCACCGGAACCGGCCAGGTCGAGCCCCGCCGGAACATCCGGGGTCAGCGCCGCCGTCCCGGACGCGACGAGCGATGCGAGCGCCGCACGGAGGTCCACCGGCCCGGACCCGGCGGACCCGGGGTCCGCGAGCGGTGGCGGCGGCACACCGTCACCGTCCGCGGGACCGTCCACAGGACCGTCCGCGAACCATGGTGACAGCAGATCCTCCCTGCCCGGCGGAACGTTCGCGGGCATCGGCGGCGAGATCTACACCAGCACCGTCGCCCCCTTCCCCAGTGGATCACGGGTACGGCTTCCGGGGCCCGGCACTCTCGACTGGGTGCTGTTCGGGGGCTCGTGGGACGGTGTGCAGAACCGGGCCGCCATCGTGATGCCGCTGATCGACACCGGCACCCTGCTGGGCACGTCCGTGCCGTCATCCTCCGGATTCGACTGGACGGAGGGCACACCGGTCGCGACCGGTGTGGATGACACCGACCGGCTGTCCCTGCAGGGCTCGGCCCGGCTGACGGTCTTCGTCTCGCAGTCTCCGCTCACCCTGGACGTCCTCCTCGGATCCGGTTCCGGGCGGGTGCAGATCATCGTCACCTCCATCGGCGGCACGCAGACCTTCACCCAGACCCTGCCTTCACCGATCGCCGACGGCTCGGCCGATGGAGTGGTGAGCATCGGGCTGCCGGCCGGAATCGGCACGACGTCGGTCACCATCTCCAGCGGGGGCACATCGGGTTGGACGCTGGCGGCCGCAGTCCTGCGCTGACGGCGCGGGTCTACGCCGGTTCCGGGGTCTGCACTTGACCATGCGGAACCACAGGCAACCATGCGGAAGAAAAATCTTCACAACGACGGCAACCAGTCAACCTCCGTCGGACGACTGACAGATGAACGCCATACCGGCCCCCCGCGCCAGGAGGTCCGGCGGTGTTTCGGCCCGTTCGCTCCCCGGCTAACCCCCCCAGCCCGGCGGACGGGTCGCCAAGCGGCCGTCGACGGCGGCACGCGGGCTGGCCGGCCCGGCCAAGGTCGGCCAGCCCCTCGCGACCTCTCCCACGCCACCCGGCGCCCCGGTCCGAGTGTGAGCCCGGTCGCGGGAAGGTGCCACGCGCCCTACGCCGACCGGCCGGGGAGGGGTAGCGTCAACCTCGTGCGTCGGCTGCTGTTGTCACCCTCGTGGATCGCGCGTCATCTCCTCGCGCTCCTCTTGATCGCATTCTTCATCCGCATGGGCATCTGGCAGCTGACGAAGGGCGAATCCCCGCAGGGATCGCTGCAAAACCTCTTCTACGGGGTCGAGTGGCCTGTCTTCGCCGCCTTCGTCGTGTACTGGTGGGTGAAGATGATGAAGGAGGATCTGGCACCCAAGGACACCACCGGGCCGCGGTGGGGTGCCCACGGCCGGATCGCCCCCGAGGCGCCCTGGCGACCGGATCTCGACAGGGGCCCCAAAATGCTGACGACCGGCGCCGCCGAGCAGTCCGCCGAGGACGACGAACTCGACGCCTACAACCGCTATCTCGCCTCACTGTACGAGCGTGACGCCCTTCGGGACGCCCTCAAGCACATCAACGGAGCCCGCTGATGACGGCATTGCCCGACCCCACCCGTACGGCCACCACAGGACGTGCCTCCACGACAGCGATTCGCGCATCCCTGCTGCGGTACCGGGCCATCGCCTACATCGTCGGCGTAGGGCTGATCGTGCTGGTGTGCATCGGCATGCCGGTGAAGTACATCGGCGGCAGCGACACGATCGTCGCGGCCGTCGGCCCGATCCACGGTGTGCTGTACATGGTGTACCTTGCCGCTTCCTTCGATCTGGCGAACCGTTGCCGGCTGTCCTCGACCCGGACAATCCTGATCATGCTTGCCGGCACCATCCCGTTCCTGTCGTTCTTCGCCGAGCGGCGGGTCACGTTCCTTGTGCGGAAGAGCCAGCTGTCCGCAGCCGCGGCTCCGGCCGGCCCGGCCACCGGACCCGCCAAGTCCGTGAAGCCCGCGTAGTCCACGCAGTCCACGCAGTCCACGCAGAGCGCCGGCGCCGGGAGACGTCGCCTCAGGACACGTCCGAGTCGACTCCGGCCAGGCGGAGCGCAGCCGGTGCGGGTCGGCGGAGACGGGCGGGCACGGCAATCGTCAGGACCTCACCGGCGGTGAGCCGCCGGAGCCGGGCCAACCGGGAGGGCGGAGCGAGTATCTCCGCGGACAGCACCTGGTCAGCCTCGGTACCGAAGGCAAACAGGCGCCCGTCCGACCAGGTGATCAGTTCGTCGGCCGTACTGGCGGGTCGCACGAGGACCAGCTGGGCGCGCCGCGGGTCCCAGACGATCGTCACCGTCCGCGTGGTGGACCGGAGCAACGCCCACTTGCCGCCGCTGCGGTAGGCGGCCGCCAGTATCCGGGCCGTCTCGTTTCCCTCGGGACGGCGAGGTGGACGATCCGCGATCACCACGAGCCCCGCGTCGTCGACCGCGATCGGCGGAGCCGGGTCCGCCCGCAGGTCCGCGGCGGTCACCGCCCCGAATGCTCCGTCGAGGTGGACACCGCGTGCGGCGGGCAGCCCAAACGACGATGAGGCCAGCATGGCGGTCAGGGACGCCCGCCGGACCTCCGCCCCGTCCAGCCGGACCAATCCGCAGACCGTCATCCGTTCCTCCATCCTCAGCCCGCAATCCTCGATCCGCGATCCGATGACGCACGGCGCGGACGGACTCCCGGCCGGATGATCGACACGGTGCGGCGGCGTTCACGGGTACTCCAGCGCCGGAACGTAGCAGTTTCTCGCCCGCCTCACCGGTCCGTTGCACGGAATCGCCGAGTGGTTCCGACCTTCGGTGCCGGGTCTCACCGTCATGATCCGGGCTCGGCCGGGACGGCGGCTCGAAAACACCTCGGCCGCCTACCGGCCGCCGATCGCCCGTGACCGAGACGTCCGGCGGAAACCGGCCGCATGCGGAGGAAGACCGCGGTCACGGGGGGAGGACGGACTTAGGCCACGTTGGCGCCCGACGGCTCACGCTCCCGCTTGACCCGACGAGTCGCGATCACCGGATGAGCCGGGCAATCGACCAGATGCTCATCGAAGCCCTGCACCGTCGGCCAGGACTGGTGGCAGGACCCGCAATGGGTCGTGGCCGGATCGGTCCACCGCTCTTCGCAGCCGGCACAACTGGCCGTGACCGGGATATGCACTGTCTTGTCGGGCTGCCGGCGACGAGAGACCTGGATCGGCAACGCCTGCTGGATGGCTTGTTCATCTGGGGAACGGAGTGTGACGGAAACCGCGCGTGGACGCCGAGGTGGGGTGATGGCGGCCGGGATCGCGCGAGGGGATGTCGACCGACGGGGAGGCACCCGGCCATCCTGTCGCAGACCTGCACAAGCGTCACGCAACCGGCTGTCGAGTGTTCAGGGTGATTGTCCTGCGGCAACGCTTCCGGAGCTCGCGAACCAGAGCGCTCCGCCCGGACGGGTCGTCATCGGCGAAGGCCGACCACCGGCGGGAACCCGCGCCGGAAACAACCGTGCCGGGCCGAGCGGCACCTGGAACATCGCCGGGCAGGCAAAAAATAACTACTGACACACAGTAATATCACTAGACTGGCTATGGTCGAACGCAGGACGGACGCCATCGCCAGGGCTGGCGGCGAGGGGATCCAGGGCGTGAGTGCCGGCGCACTGCTGCGAGGGTGGCGGGAGCGACGCCGGATCAGCCAGCTCGGACTGGCGTTGCGAGCCGACAGTTCCGCCTGACGCATCAGTTTCATCGAGACCGGCCGCTCCATTCCGAGTCGCCCGATGGTGCTGCGCGGGCCACGTGCCCGTCGGTGCGGAACCGGATGAGCAGTTCCTGCCTGTCGCCGAGGCCGATGGTGCAGGATCCGTACATCGGATCGGAGTCGACCAGGCCCAGTCCCGCGAAGCAGGCCCAGTCCCGCTCAGAAGGGTTCGGCCTGCGGGCGACTGCGGCCCCCGCGCGACGAGCTTCTCCTGGAGAGATTCCCGCTCCTACACGCCTACCCACAAAGTGCGCTTCGTGAGGCGGCTGAAGCGTGGAGGGTCAGTCACGGTTCACGGTCTCCACACCGTCGCTCACCCTCCACATTTCCCGCCGAGCCCGCATCCGCCGGGCCCGCTCGACAGCCATCACAGGGACGCTATATGTCCACCTGCTGCACTCAGCGAGGCAGAAGGCAGCGGGGACGGTGGCTGCGATCCCCGGTCACGTCCCAGCGTGCCCATTTCGTGCCCACAAGGATCTTCAGGTGTTCCAGGCTGATCGTGGCCAGCTGTCTCCGGCGACAAAAAGCCTGGTAAAGCGGAGGGCGTGGGATTCGAACCCACGACGAGGATCACTCCCCGTAGCGGTTTTCAAGACCGCCGCCATCGGCCACTAGGCGAGCCCTCCTGAGGTGTATTTTTAATCCTATCGTAACATTTCTCCTCCGGCCCGATACAGACACGGTACAGAAACGCCGAAGGGCGCCCGGTAGGCGCCCTCACGCCTCCCATTCTAGCCGTCTGCCCGCCGCGCCGCAGCCAGCCGACGCACCGCCTCCTGCTCCCCGCCGTCGAGCAACCGCGCGTACGTCCGCCAGATCACGGCAGGGCTGTTACCCGCCCACTCCGCAGCCTGCTGCACGCTGACCCCGTCCATCAGCCAGCCCGAGATGCAGCTATGCCGAAGATCGTACGGCGTCCTGCCCAGCGGTGATGCGACCTGCGCGGGCGTGAGGACCGCCTCCCGAGCCCGCCTCCACACCGACGTTTGACCTCCTCT
>NZ_CDWWXB010000142.1:0-8934 GCF_977971855.1 Frankia sp. CoWAU3
CTGCCACCACGCTCTTCCTCGCGGATCGGCTGCGTAAACCGCTGCTTGTGGAGGGGCCCGCGGGTGTCGGTAAAACCGAGCTCGCGAAGGCGCTGGCGACCGCGGTTGGCGCCGAGCTCATTCGGCTGCAGTGCTACGAAGGGCTTGATGAAGCTCGCGCACTGTACGAATGGAACTACAAGAAGCAACTGCTGCGCATTCAGGCCGGATCGGGAGACGGCGGCGCCGAGGGTTGGCAGCAGGCCCACGACGACATCTTCAGCGAGGAGTTTCTGCTCTCCCGGCCGTTGCTGACGGCGATCCGCCGCCAGCAGCCGACGGTGTTGCTCGTCGACGAGACCGACAAGGCCGACGTCGAGGTGGAAGGCCTGCTGCTGGAGGTGCTGTCCGACTTCCAGGTGACGATTCCGGAGCTCGGTACCATCAGCGCCATCCGCCGTCCCTTCGTCATCCTGACCTCCAACGCGACGCGGGAGCTGTCCGAGGCGCTCAAGCGGCGCTGCCTCTACCTCAACCTGGACTATCCCTCGGCCGAGCGGGAGAAGGAGATCGTGCTCTCCCGGGTGCCCGATCTCCCGGAGAGGCACGCCGAATCGTTGGTCCGGATCGTCCGCGCGCTGCGGGCGATGGAACTGAAGAAGGCGCCCTCCATCGCCGAGACCATCGACTGGGGTCAGACCGTGCTCGCGCTCGGATTCGACACGTTCGACGAGACCGCCGTCGCCTCGACTCTCGGCGTCGTCCTCAAGCACGCCAGCGACCAGGCCCGAGCCATCAGTCACCTCAAGCTCGGCGCGAACTGAACAGCCCGAGCCGAACCCATCGAACTGATCGAATTCATCGAACCGATTGCCAGCTGACGGCCGTCGCCACGGCCGCACGTCCACGAGGGGGCGCCGGCATGAATCTGCTGGACCGCACCGTCGATTTCACCGCGGCGTTGCGCCGGGTCGGTGTCCCGGTGAGCAGCGCTGAGACCGTGGATGCCGCCAGGGCCGTCGGCGCGCTGGGCTGGGCCGAGCGGGACGCCGTCCGGGCGGCATTCGCGGCGACCCTGTGCAAGCGGCCGCTGTACCGGCCGGCTTTCGACACTCTGTTCGACCTGTACTTCCCGCCCCGGATCGGGGACGGGGTGTCGCTGGACGACCTGGACGACCTGGACGACGACCCGGCCAGGGCTGCGAACGGCGCGGCGGCGAACGCCGGCGTCGATCCCGGCGAGCTGTCGCCCGAGCAGCTGGAGGAGCTGCGTCAGGCGCTGCGCGACCAGTTGCTCGACGCGCTGCGCGACGGCAACGACGAGGCGCTGCGCGCGCTCGCCCGGCAGGCGGTGAGCGCGTTCGGGTCGGCGCGCGGCAGCTCCGCCCGCTCGTGGTTCATCTACCGGGTGCTGCGGGTGATGTCGGCGGAGACCCTCATCGTCGATCTGCTCGCGGCGATGCTGGCAGATTCCGAACGTGGCGGACTCGCCGAACGGGCCGCCCGGCAGACCATTACCGACCGGATCCGCGGGTTCGAGGAGATGGTGTCCACCGAGGTGCGGCGGCGGATGGCCGAGGAACGCGGCCTCGATGCGGTCGAGCGCACCGCGGTGAAGCCGCTCAGCGACCAGGTCGAGTTCCTGCGAGCCTCCCAGCGGGACCTGGTGGAGCTGCGCAGGCAGGTCTACCCGCTCGCCCGGCGGCTGGCGACCCGGTTGACCGCGCGGCGCCGGTTCGGCCGTATCGGCCGGCTGGACTTCCGGCGCACGGTGCGGGCATCGCTGGCCACCGGCGGTGTACCGGTGGAGACCAGGCACCGCCCGCACAAGCCGCACAAACCCGAGCTGGTCGTGCTGTGCGACGTCTCCGGCTCGGTGGCCTCGTTCGCGCATTTCACCCTGATGCTGACCCATGCGCTGCGCGAGCAGTTCGCCAAGGTCCGGGCGTTCGCCTTTATCGACACGACCGACGAGGTCACCAGGTACCTGCGCGGCCTCGACCTCGGCGACATGATGGCCCGCATCTCCGGAGAGGCGGACCTCGTCTGGTTCGACGGGCACAGCGACTACGGGCATGCCATCGAGGTCTTCGCCGAGAAGTACCCCGAGGCGGTCGGTCCCAAGACGTCGTTGCTGATCCTCGGTGACGCCCGGAACAACTACCGACCGACCTCGGCGACCATCTTCAGGCGACTGTGCTCGCAGGCCCGGCACTCCTACTGGCTCAACCCGGAGCCGCGCAGCTACTGGGGCTCGGGCGACTCGGCGACAAACGTGTACGCCGAGCTCGTTGACGAGATGGTGGAGTGCCGCAACGTCGAGCAGCTCCAGGCGTTCCTCGGGCGGCTTCTTCCGTCCTGACGGGTCCCCGACCCCGGCCCCAGCCCCGGTCCCCAGGCTGGCTCCGGGACCGGCCTGGGGACCGGCAGGATCAGCCGCGGGCGAGGGCGGCGTCAACGATCGACTGTGCCTCCGTGATGACCTCGTCGAGATGTCCGGGGCCCCGGAAGCTTTCCGCGTAGACCTTGTAGACGTCCTCGGTGCCGGAGGGCCGGGCGGCGAACCAGGCATCGTCAGTGACGACCTTCACCCCGCCGATCGCCGCGCCGTTGCCCGGCGCGTGCGACAGCGCGGCGGTCACCGGCGAACCGGCGAGCGTCGTCGCGCTGAGGCTCTCCGGGGTGAGCGCGGCCAGGATCTTCTTCTGCGCTGGGGTGGCCGGCGCGTCGACCCGCCGGTAGGCCGGGGCACCGTGGACATCGGTGAGCTCCCGGTACAACTGCCCGGGGTCCCGGCCGGTGACCGCCGTCATCTCGGCGGCGAGCAGGCAGGCGATGATCCCGTCCTTGTCGGTCGTCCATACTGCGCCGTCGCGGCGCAGGAACGACGCGCCCGCGCTCTCCTCGCCGCCGAAGCCCAGGTTCCCGTCGGTCAGGCCGGCCACGAACCACTTGAAGCCCACCGGCACCTCGACCACGTTGCGACCGAGGCTCACTCCGACTCTGTTGATCATGCTGGAGCTGACCAGCGTCTTGCCGATCGCCGTCCCGGTCGGCCAGCCCGGGCGGTGGCCGAACAGGTAGGCGATGGCCGCGGAGAGGTAGTGGTTCGGGTTTAACAGCCCGGCCGTGCCGGTGACGATGCCGTGCCGGTCGGCGTCGGCGTCGTTGGCGAGGGCGACGTCGAACGAGCCGGCCAGCCGCACCAGGGAGGCCATCGCGTACGGCGACGACGGATCCATCCGGATCCTGCCGTCCCAGTCGGTCGTCATGAAGGCGAAGGTCGGGTCGATCGTGGTGTTCACCACGTCGAGATCCAGCTTGTACCGCTCGGCGACGGCCTGCCAGTACACGAGGCTCGCCCCACCGAGCGGGTCGACGCCGATGCGCACCCCGGCGCCGCGGATCGCGTCGAGATCGATGACGTCGCCGAGGTCCGCGACATAGGCGCCGACGTAGTCGTGGACCACGGCGGCGGCGCGCGCCTGCGGGTATGGCACCCGGGCCACGCCCGCGAGGCCACCGTCGAGCAGGGCGTTCGCGCGATCCTGGATGACCTTGGTGACGCCGGTGTCCGCCGGACCGCCGTGCGCCGGGTTGTACTTGAACCCGCCGTCGGCGGGCGGATTGTGCGACGGCGTGACGACGATGCCGTCGGCGAGGCCGCGCGCCGGGCCGGTCGCGCCGGTCGCGCCGGTGGTGTCGGTGGTGTCCGTCCTGCCCGTCCTGTTGCTTGGCGTGCGTTCGCGGTTGTGGCGCAGATCGCGTGCGAGATCACCGGGGTCGGGGTGGCCTCGCCGTCCGGGGCGATGCGTACCGTGACGCCGTTCGCGGCGAGGACCTCCAGGGCGCTCGCGAGCGCGGGCGCCGACAGTGCGTGCGTATCGATCCCGACGAACAGCGGTCCGTCGACGCCTGCCTCCTTCCGGTAGTCGCAGATCGCCTGGGTGGTGGCCAGGATGTGGTCGGCGTTGAAGGAGCCGCGCAGCGCCGAGCCACGATGACCGGACGTGCTGAACGACACCCGCTGGGTCGGATCGGCGGGATCGGGATGGATCTCGTGGTAGGCGGCGAGCAGGCCGTCAACGTCAACGAGATCCTCGGGGGCGGCGGGTTGCCCCGCACGCGGACTGGTCGGCATGGGCGGGACCTCCTTGCGGGGGGGACGGGGCCGGCCTGCGGCCTGTGGTCAGCCTAGCCGGGTGGGCCGTTCCAGGACTGGCCCGCTTGCGGCGGGCACGGCGGTGGGCGTGAGACCGATGAGCGTGAGGCGCTGGTGGGTGTGAGGCGCCGGTGGGTGTGAGGCTTTGTGGCACATCTCCCGCCGGGCTGCGCCAGACGGGCACGTGCGGTGATGCGGGGTTAGTGTCCGGTCGTGCGCCTCGGTGTCATGGGTGGGACCTTCGATCCCGTCCACAACGGGCACCTCGTCGCAGCCAGTGAGGTGGCCGCCCTGTTCGATCTGGACGAGGTGGTCTTCGTGCCGAGCGGGCAACCCTGGCAGAAGATCCATCGCAAAGTCTCCGCCGCCGAGGACCGCTATCTGATGACCTTCCTCGCGACGGCGGGGAACCCGCAGTTCACGGTCAGCCGGATCGAGATCGACCGGGGCGGCGCCACCTACACCATCGACACCCTGCGAGACCTGCGTGCGGCGCGACCGGACGACGAGCTGTTCTTCATCACGGGGGCGGACGCGCTTGCGCAGATCTTCACCTGGCGTGACCACCGCGAGCTGTTCGAACTGGCCCACTTCGTCGGCGTGAGCCGGCCCGGTTACCACCTCGCGCTGGACGCCGGCCTCCCGACCGGCGCCGTCAGCCTGCTGGAGGTCCCGGCGCTGGCGATCTCCTCGTCCGACATCCGGGAACGGGTTGGCCGCCGGGCGCCGATCTGGTACCTCACTCCCGACGGGGTCGTGCGCTACATCGCCAAGCGGCGTCTCTACCAGGGTGCTTCCTAACCCGCCGAGCCGTCCGGACGGGCCACCGGGCCAGGCGATATCTCGATTTTTCGGCCCGTCATGGACGCGAGGAGTGCCCTGCCCGCGCGTCGATGTGTCACGCTGGATGCAGCCGTCCGGCCCCGGACGGCGCGCGAGGCAGCCGAAGACGGATGCCTCCCGCCCGTCACCACCCTGGAGAACCCGAGCGTGACCGCTTCCCCGCGAGCCGTCGAACTCGCCCTCGCCGCCGCGCAGGCGGCCGCCGACAAGCTCGGCCATGACCTGCTCATCCTCGACGTGAGCGATCGGCTGGCCATCACCGACTGCTTCGTGCTCGCATCCGCGGGCAACGAGCGGCAGGTCAAGGGTATCGTCGACGAGATCGAGGAGCACCTACGCCGGCTGGGAGCCAAGCCCGTCCGGCGGGAGGGAGAGCGGGAGGGCCGCTGGGTCCTGCTCGACTTCGTCGACGTGGTGGTGCACGTGCAGCGGGACGAGGAGCGGGTCTACTATGCCCTCGAACGGCTCTGGAAGGACTGCCCGGTGATCCCGTTCGTCGACGCGGCGGTCGGGGTCGGGGTCGGTGCCTCCCCGGGGTCCACCGCGGCGAGCGGCGGCTCGGGCTCGGGGGTGGCCGGGCCCGGTACGGCGACCCCACGGTGAGGCTGCTGCTCTGGCGGCACGGCAGGACCACCTGGAACGACATCGGCCGCTTCCAGGGGCACGCGGATCCGCCCCTCGACGCCACCGGGCGCGCCCAGGTCGCCGCGGTGGCCCCGGTCATCCAGGCGATGCGCCCGGAACTCGTCGTGTCGTCTGACCTGCAACGTTGCCGGGACACCGCGGCGGCGCTCGGCGTGCCCTTCCGCTCCGACGCGCGGCTGCGCGAGATCGATCTCGGCGCGTGGTCCGGGCTGACCGCTGCCGAGGCGGCCCAACGCTTCCCCGCGGAGGATCGGGCCTGGCGGCGCGGGGATGACGTGCCCCGTGGCGGTGGCGAAACCTACCGGCAGGTGGCGGAGCGGGCCGGCACGGTCTTCGACGAGGTCCGGGCCGAGGGGTTTCCGGCCGAATGGGACGGTCTCGTCGTGTTTGTCCTGCACGGCGGTACTGCCCGGTCACTGATCGGTCATGTGCTCGGCCTCCCACCGGAGTTCTGGTGGCACTTCGGACCGCTCGCCAACTGCCGGTGGTCCGTCCTGCGGCTCGTCGAGGGTGGGTTCCGCCTGGTCGAGCACAACGCGGGGCCGCTGGCTGGTAAGGTCGGGACCGCCGGATCGGGACTAACCGAGACGCTCCTGCCGAGCCAGGGGGCGCCGACAGTAGCCGACACGGAGCCTGTACACTTGCCGAAGTAGTCCATCAGGACAGGTTTGGTGCCCGGGTGGGGTGCAAGACCGGATTTGCTCGGGTCTGATATAAAATGAATAGTAGTTGGGGCTGTGGCGCAGTCTGGTAGCGCATCACACTGGCAGTGTGAGGGTCAGGGGTTCGAATCCCCTCAGCTCCACCATGACCGGCTTACTCCAACCCCTGACCTCCGAGGTCAGGGCAAGGGGGGCCGGTCACGGACTCCGAGGCACGAGCGCCGTACTCATCCGTGGGTGCGGCGCTCTGCTGTGTCTGGCGAGTGATGCTCGCGCCGGTCCGGTTGACCTGGTAGACGCGGTACGCCTCGGTGAGGATGTCGAAGGGTTCCTTCATCTCGTGGCCCGTGATGCGGCCACCGTCCACGTAGAGGCGTGTGAAGAAGCCCCGGTTCAAGATGGATCGCACTGCCTCGTCACCGCGCTCGTAGGCCGCCTGTGGCGCTTCGAGCAGGGCAAGGGCGTGGTGGAAGACCTCACGTCCTCGGTCAAGGTGCTGTTCTGCCTGCGCCAGGGTGTCTTCGATCTCGCGGCGCTCGTGCCGGATGGCGTCGATCTTGGCGCGAAGCTTGTCCTTGGGCCACTCCTGCTCGGCCGCCAGGTCGAGAAAGTAGTTCTCCTTGTGGTCGAGGGCGTCAAGCCGCTTGGCATACTGGTCGCGGAGTGCGTCACTCAGCTCGTGGTGGTCGCTCACGGCTTCGTCTACGCCCGCGCGAACCTCGGCAAGCCACTCGGCCGGCAGGCTCACCGCGTCGCCGTAGTAAGCCACTACGGCGTCTTCCATGACCTCAACCGGTATGAACGGCATGTCGCAGAGCCCTTGTTGCCGTCCCCGGCAGAAGAAGTAGTAGTACTCCCCGCCGTGCCGACCTTCGGCGCGCTGGACGATGAACCGGTACTTGCAGCGCCCGCAGTAGAGCAGACCCTTGAGGTAGTGGTTGTGCGTGCGGTACCGCGTGCCGGAACCGGAGTGCGAGTCAAGGATGCGTTGTACGTGCTCAAACAGCTCTTCAGAAACCAACGGTTCGTGCCTTCCCTTGTACTCGATGCCCTCGTAGGTGACGTAGCCGAGGTAGTAGCGGTCCCGCAAAAGCTGTCGGAGCCGTTCCAACGAGATTGGCCCGCCCTTGCTCTTGCCGTTCATCGGCATTTGGAAGCCCGCGTGCGTCAGCTTTTCGCGGAGCGTAGCGACCGTTTCTTGTCCGGTCGCGAACAGCTCGAAAGCCATCGGAACGTAGTGCGACCGTACAGGGTCGAGCACGACGGTATTGACCTTGCGACCGTCGATGAGCACCTTATCGTTGAGATAGCCGATCTTGGCCCGGCCGATGGTGCCACCATTGCGCGCCTTGTTGGCCATCTTGATTTTGATGTCTTCACTGCTCATGCGAACTTGTAGCCAGTTGAATACGTCGGTGACGGCTTCCATAGCTTCCGCCATGATGCCTTCGCCAAAGTCTTCTTTGGCCGAGACGAGCTTCACGTCGAGCTTTTGCAGCGCGAGCTTCGTGTTGCCCGCGTCCACGTAGTTGCGGAACGCCCGTGACCGCATGTAGATGATGACGCAATCCACGTCGCGCTGTTCGTTGATGCGCTGCATCATGTCCCGGAACACGGGACGCTTGCTAATCGTCTGTGCCGAGTTGCCCGGCTCGACATACTCATCGACGATCACCGCGCCCATCTGCCGCGCCTTTTCGCGGCAAACCTTGCGTTGCGTGTCGATGGAATTGCCGTCAGGGTCAAGGTCGGCATCGGTGTCCATTTGACGCTTGGACGACACCCGCAGATACAGGATGGCGCGTTTTGATGGTGCCGTCACTGCGTCGCGGACTCTGCCGTTCAGCGACGCCTTGCTCATGATTTCTCCTCTGTGAAGGTGCGAACGAGATAGTTATCTCACTAAGCAGCGAGGCCGCATGGTTCGGTATTCATCGGAAGCGCCGGAACCTCGCTTCGGAAGTAACGCTCTATCGACCGCTCGTCGTCAAGGAAACCGAGGTATTCGAGTCGGATTTTCATAGCAGCGGTCGAGACGTTGAAGTGTTGGGCGAGTGTCGGTAGGTCTTGCAGACCGCTCGTCCATGCCTTTCTGACCGCGATACGCGGCATGAGCAGGCACGCGGCAAAGTAGTCGCAGATTTGCTCAATTTGCTTGTCGTGCTTCGACTTGTCCCCACCGCCGAGCTTGGCATAGTTCACGTCGCCGGTTGCGTGGTCGAGCACGTGCTTGAACTCGTGCGCCAGGGTGAACCGGCGTCGGCCCTCAACGTTGTCTTTGTTGACGACGATAAGCCAGCGGCCCTGTGACCAGTGCGAAAAGCCGGCGAGGTTCGGCATGCGGTGTCGCGGTTGCACACGCACTTCAATTTTCGGCAACTTGGCGATACGGGCCACGTCTACCGGCACGTTCGTTATGTTGAGAAGCTGCAAGAGCTTCGTTGCTTGCTGTTCGGCAAGTACGTACGCTTCATTGAGCGTAAGCGCCCGAGTGGGCATAAGTGCACGCAGGGTGCGGATGACATTGGTGTGTCCGTTCATGTTTCCTCCTTTCATGAATCGTCTTAGGTTGCTGGCGACTAGCACTCGTCCACCCGAGTGTGCTATCCAAAATACTGCGTTAGTCTTGGTTTTTGGCCCGCT
>NZ_CDWWXB010000143.1:0-8933 GCF_977971855.1 Frankia sp. CoWAU3
GGCTGGTGCGCGACACAGGCCCGGACGCCGTCGCCCTCGTCGGTCTCTCCGGGGGACTGGCTGCCGGGATCGAGCCCGGTGACGTCGTCGTGGCCAGCGAGATCCGCAACGCCGACGGCACCGTCGCCGGCCGTTGCGCGGCCGCGCCCCTGCTGGCCGGCGACCTGCGCAGGCTCGGGCTCACCGTGCACGTCGGCCCGATCGTCACCGTGCCGCGGCTCGTCGGCGGCACGGCCCGCGCGGAACTCGCCGCGACCGGGGCCCTTGCCGTCGACATGGAGTCCGCGGAGCTGGCGGCGGGAGTCGGCGACGTGCCGTTCGCCGCCGTCCGCGTCATCGTCGACACGGCGGCGCAGCCGCTGGGACGTATCGACCTGGCCCGCCGCGGAATCCGTGGTCTGCGCACGATGCGTCCGCTCGGGCGCCCCATCGAGGCGTGGGCCGCCGCGGTCGGCCGTCGCCAGGTTCTGCTCGCCGAGCCGCGGGCGTTCTGCGCCGGCGTCGAACGGGCGATCGAGGTCGTCGAGCGCGCCCTGGAGATCTACGGCGCGCCGGTCTACGTCCGTAAGCAGATCGTGCACAACGCCCACGTGGTAGCCGACCTGGCCAGCCGTGGAGCGATCTTCGTCGAGGAGCTCGACGAGGTGCCCGGCGGCTCGACGGTCGTCTTCTCCGCACACGGAGTGGCCCCGGCCGTCTGGGACCAGGCGGGCGAGCGCGGCCTGTCCGTTATCGACGCCACCTGTCCGCTGGTGGAGAAGGTGCACACCGAGGCCCGCCGGTTCACCGCCCGCGGGGACACTGTGCTGCTCATCGGCCATTCCGGCCACGAGGAGGTGGACGGAACCCTCGGCGAGGCGCCCGGCCGCATCACGCTGGTCGAGTCCTCGGCCGACGTCGGCTCCCTCGACGTTCCCGATCCCGAGCGCGTTACCTACCTCATGCAGACCACGCTGGCCCTGGACGAGGCCGCGGAGGTCGTCGACGCGTTGACGGAGCGGTTCCCGGCGATCGTCGGGCCGGGCTCCACCGATATCTGCTACGCGACCTCGAACCGGCAGAACGCGGTCCGCAAGGTTGCCGAGGAGGCCCAGCTCGTCCTCGTCGTCGGCTCGGCCAACAGCGCGAACTCCGTGCGGCTCGTCGAGGTGAGCAGGCGCGACGGCGTCGAGGCGCATCTGGTCGGGGACGTCGGGGACGTGCATCTGTCCTGGCTTGCCGGCGTGGACACGATCGGCATCTCGGCCGGCGCCTCGGCCCCGCCGTCCCTCGTCGACGAGCTCCTGACCGCGTTGTCGGGTCTCGGCGCAACGGACGTCTCGGTGCGTTCCGTCGGCACCGAGACGCTCGCCTTCCACCTGCCCAAGGAACTGCGCCAACCGGCCCCGGCGCCCGTTCCAGGGCCATAGTGCGCCCGGCTCCCGGGCGGTCCCGAGGTGCGGCTCGGCGAGGGCGAAGCCGGTGGCGTCGCCCGGGCGGCACGGTGGGGTTCGGTTCAGCCGGATGCGGCGCCGCGATCGGCCGCGGGCGGCCGGGTCGGTGCGGCGTGCCGCTCACCCCACCGGCGCAGGGCCAGCAGGACCGGTGCCAGGTCCCGGCCGGCGGACGTCAGCCGGTACTCGTGCCGGGACCGAGCGCCCGCCTCCTGGTACGGCTGACGCTCCAGCACCCCCGCGCGCTCCAGCGCCCGCAGCCGCTCGGCCAGCACGGCTCGGGGCGCCCCGGTGCCGGCCCGGATGCCCTCGAAGCGGTGGACCCCCAGCGTGATCTCCCGGATGACCAGCAGGGACCAGCGCTCACCCACGACCTCCAGCGTCCGCGCGATCGGACAGGCCTGCGGGCCGTCGGACGATTCCTGCATCGGTGCATCCTACCGATACTGGGTACGTATCCTGAATGCAGCCGGTCTAGGCTGCGGGCATGACCACGACTGAGCCCGAATCCGCGCGGCCCGAATCCGCCTCAGGCCACCTGCACGACCCGGCTGCCTGGGGCGAGCCGCGGAGCAAGACGATCACCTGGCACGACCCGCTGCCGGTCGCCGCGGCGGCGGCGTCGCTGAGCGGGTTGGAGTTCCTGTCCGCGATGCGTGACGGGCGCATTCCGCCGCCCCCGATCTCCCGCCTGTTCGACTTCCGGCCGGTCGAGGTCGCGCCGGGAGACGTTGTCTTCACCTGTCTGCCGGACGAGTCGGCCTACAACCCGATCGGCCTCGTCCACGGTGGCCTGGTCTGCACGATCCTGGACACTGCGACTGCCTGCGCGGTGCACTCCACGCTGGCGGCCGCGGTGGCGTATACCTCCATCGAGATCAAGGTTAATTACCTGCGGCCGGTACGCGTCGTCGTCGGCCGGCCGAGCCGGCTCACCGCGCACGGCTGGGTGACCAGGCCGGGACGGCGGGTGGCTTTCGCCGAGGGAGACGTCCGGGATGACGAGGGCAAGGTCGTGGCCACTGCCAGCAGCACCTGTCTGATCATGGGTGAGGCGGCCTGATCCCATGGCCTGATTCCGCGGCCTGATTCCGCGGCCTGGCCGGAGACCCGACCCGATGCTCGGCCGGGCCGGATGCGACCACGGGCACGTCGTCGGGCTGCTGGCCCGACATCGTCCGTGGACTGTCCCGAACCCGTGTCCGCGCTGTCCCGGCCTTGTCTTCCCGGTGTCCGCAACTCGGCGGGGTCGGCTAACGGACACCCTTGTGGGGCAGTTCATCGGACGATCCACATGCAGTCTGTACGTACACGCTGTATGGTCAATACAGAGATCATCGCTCATCCACTGGTGACCTAACGAGAGGGGGCCAGCCGTGGCGGTCGAGTGGCGGTACCAGCTCCGGATTGGGACCTACCTGGCGAAGCAGAAGCTGCTTCGTCGCAAGCACTTCCCGCTCGTACTGGAGCTGGAGCCGCTGTTTGCCTGCAACCTGTCCTGCACTGGATGTGGCAAGATCCAGCATCCGGCGTCCGTGCTCAAGCAGCGGATGAGCGTCGACGACGCCTTGGCCGCGGTGGAGGAATGCGGCGCTCCGGTGGTCGCGATCGCGGGCGGCGAGCCGCTGATGCACCCGCAGATCCACGAGATCGTGAACCAGCTGGTCAAGCGCAAGAAGTTCGTGATCCTCTGCACGAACGGGCTGCTGCTCCAGAAGAAGCTCAAGAACTTCACCCCGTCGCCGTACTTCACCTTCGTCCTGCACATCGACGGTCTGCGTGAGCGGCACGACGCGGTGGTGGAGAAGGAGGGCACGTTCGACGAGTGCGTCCGTGCCTTCCACGCGGCGAAGGCCGCGGGCTTCCGGGTCGGGTCCAACTCGACGTTCTTCAACAACGACAGCCCGCAGGACGTCATCGACATCCTGACGTTCCTCAACGACGATCTCAAGGTCGACCAGATCCAGCTCTCACCCGGCTATGCCTACGAGAAGGCACCCGACCAGGAGCACTTCCTGGGGGTCCAGGAGACCCGCGAGATGTTCTCGAAGGTCTTCGCGGACGGCCGGCGCAAGAAGTTCCGGCTCAACCACTCGCCGGTCTTCCTGGACTTCCTGGAGGGTAAGAGGGAGCTCAGCTGCACCGCGTGGGGCATCCCGAGCTACTCGCTCTTCGGCTGGCAGAAGCCCTGCTACCTGATGAGCGACGGGTACGTCTCGTCCTACAAGGAGCTCGTCGAGACCACCGACTGGGACGCCTACGGTCGTGGCAAGGACCCGCGGTGCGCGAACTGCATGGCGCACTGCGGCTATGAGACCTCCGCGGTGCTGGCCACCATGGGTTCCCTCAAGGAGTCCATCCGAGCGGCCCGCAGCGTCTGAGCTGGCCCATCGTGGTCTGAGTCGGCTCACGGCGCCACCGTCACCGTCAGGTGACGTCGTCCGGCACGGCAGGTCGCCGCCCCGACCGGGTTCACCCGGTCGGGGCGGTCGTCGTCTGTGCCGCCCCGCCTCGCGTCGGCGGGAGCAGGGCCGGCGGGAGCAGGGTTTCGCTGGCGTTGACGACGCCAGTCGGCCTTAGCCGGCGGTCCCGCGGGAGCCGGCGCCGCCGTCGGCACTGACCGGCGGCTGCTCGGCGAGATCGCCACCGCGGCCGAGCCCGCGCAGCAGCCGGTCGAGCACGGTGCCGACCTCGAGGCGGGCGGTGTCCGGGTCCGCGGCGCCGGCGGTGTAGATGCTCGCCTCCGACAGCAGGGCAGCGACCAGCCTGGTCAGCGGGACCACTGGCAGCGGGTCGATGCGGTCCTCGGCCATCGCGCGCTCCAGCCACTCCGAGAGCAGCCGGTAGCCGTGCTTCTCAACGAGCGTATCCCAGGCGTCGTTGCCCAGCACGGCCGGACCGTCGACGAGGACAATGCGCTGGAAGTCGCTGTCCGCGGTGGAGATGTCGAGCAGGGACTGGAACCCGGACCGGAGCTGCGTCCAGGCGTCGCTGGGAAGCTCCGCGTCCCGAGCAAGTTCACCGGCGACGAGCTGTTCGGCCACCTCCGTCGCGACCTGTTCCATCACGGTGCGAAACAGCGCGGCCTTGTCGCGGAAGTGGTGATAAAGCGCGCCGCGGGTGACCTGCGCGTCGGCGACGATCTCCTCGGTGCCGGTGGAGGCGAACCCCTGTTCGGCGAACCGACGGCGGGCGGCGGAGATCAGGGCCTGACGGGTGTCAGCCGTCTGCTCGGTACGACGGCTTCGTGTCACCCCTTGATTATGGTGTAGCCGAGGCCGTTGTACCCACTACTGTCCCGGCACGAGCGGGCCTGGTCGTGACGAAGCTGCTCCGATGCACCCGCAACCGCCGACGGACGCCGATCCGTGGCTGTTGCCTCGCCCCCTCGCCAGCCGTTCGTCGCGCATCGCCGATCACTTTTCGTTTTCAACTGGTCGCAACCGGGTATCTCCGATCACTCCTGTCGATCGTGAGGTTACGGGAGGTGCTCATTGTTGCCGCGGGGCGTGGTGGGCACCATCGTCGATGCTCATGTCGGCTACCCCGCCGCCGGCCGGAGGCCTGGGATTTCATGGTGGCGCGGCAGGAAAGTTTCGGGGGGGAGATCTCCGTACCGGCTCGGCCAGACCGGGACGGAAGCCTTGTAACCCCGCATTACCCGGGGCGCCCGCACGCCCTTGAGGGGCCCGTGGCAGTATCACTTTCTGTGACAGTGCTGCTGTGGGTCGCCGTTGCCTCTCTGCTCGCCTGGCTCTACCTGACCGTCGGCCATGGGTTCTTCTGGCGGACCGATCAGCGCCTGCCATCCCGGCAGGCGCCGACCGCTTGGCCCAGTGTGGCGATCGTCGTGCCGGCTCGGGACGAGGCCGACGTGCTTTCCGTGACGCTTCCGACGCTGCTTGCCCAGGACTATCCCGGTCCTGTCCAGCTGATCCTGGTGGACGACGGTTCCACCGACGGGACCACGGAGGTTGCCCGGGACCTGGCGGAACAGGCCGCCGCGCGTGGTGAGACCAACGTGACGCCGGCCATGACCACATCCACCGAACCCCCCACTGGCTGGACCGGGAAGCTGTGGGCGCTGCGGCGGGGCATCGAGTGCGCTGGCGACGTCGACTTCCTGCTCCTCACCGACGCGGACATCTCCCACCGCCCGGGATCGCTGACCGCGCTCGTCGAGTCGGCGACCTCCCAGAAGCTGGACATGGTGTCGCAGATGGCCGTGCTACGGGTGCAGACCGGCTGGGAGCGTCTGATCGTCCCGGCCTTCGTGCACTTCTTCGCGATGCTGTACCCGTTCCGGTGGTCGAACCGGCCGGGTTCGCGGGTGGCCGCCGCGGCAGGCGGATGCTCCCTGATCCGCCGGGAGGCCCTTGCGGCGGCCGGTGGACTGGCGGAGGTGCGCGGCGCCGTCATCGACGACGTGGCGATCGCGCGGATCATCAAGCGCTCGGGTGGGCGGACGTGGCTCGGACTCGCCGAGCAGGTCCACAGCCAGCGCCCGTATCCGCGGCTCGCGGATCTGTGGAAGATGGTGTCCCGCAGCGCCTATGCGCAGTTGCGGCACTCCCCGTCGCTGCTGGTCGGGACCGTGTTGGGGCTGAGCCTGGTCTTTGTCATCCCAGTGGTCGCGACCATCGTGGGCATCGTGACCGGCGACGTCGCCACGGCTCTCGTCGGTGGGATCGCTTGGTTGATCATGACTGTCACCTATCTGCCGATGACCCGCTACTATTGTCAGCCGCTGCCGCTGGCCCTGCTGCTCCCCGGAGTGGCCGTGCTGTACCTCGCGATGACGGTGGACTCGGCGCGGCTCAAGCGGGCCGGGCGGGGAGCGGCCTGGAAGGGACGTACCTACCAGGATCACGGTGCCCCGGCCGCCACCCCCGAGTATCCGAATGGCCCGGGTGAACGGCGTGAGGGTTCGGTGGCCGGGCCGCCCGACTCCGCCGGCTCATCGGCCTCCGCCGGCTCATCGGCTTCGCCATCCGCCTCGTCCACGGTGCCCGCAACACCCCTGGTGATGGCGACAGCCTCGGCGGTCCCCGCGCCGGCCGTGGCCCCGGCTTCCCCCACGCCTACGTCCACACCGACGCCCACCCCTACGCGGTGGCCCGTCACGGCATCGTCATCGGTCTCGCCGCCGGTCCGGGGCGGATCGACCGATCAGCCCCGGACCTAGCCGGTGGTCCCGAGGTAGGACGGGGTGCCGTGGCCGAGTCGGTAGAGGGCGGTGGCTGGGAACGCTCCGTCGCGTGAGCGAGTCATCCATCCCGGCCGGGACAGTCGAACAGGACCGGTTGGCGGTCGGCCTCACCATCCGCGACAGTCAGATCGTCGCCCTGCTGGGTCGGCCTCCGGCCTGGACCGACAGTAACCGCCGGGCCCGCGCCGAACAGGCGGTCGCGCTTGTTCTATCGGCTCCACGGCACCGCCGCCCGCGCCTGACTGGGCGTCCGAGTCAGACCGTGGCAGGAGCCGGCCCTCGTTCCAGGCGATGTCGGAGAGTAACTGCATTCTCGGCGAGGGCGGAGATGAGATAACCCGGACCAGCCAGGGGAAGCAGCGCCACTCCGTCCGCGACGGCCGCCTGCGCGCCGGATTCCGCCCTCTTTGCCGGCACGGATTCCCGCCGGGCTGCCGGAGAGCCCACCGGATCGGGCCCCGCGACGAGGAGCGACCCGACGGCACGAGCCGAGCCGAGGAGGGCTGGTCCGGCCAGGCTGGGGACCGAGGACGAGATCCTGGCGCAGCAGGGGGGTCGGTTCGGATGGCGGATCCACCTCCGCATGGGCGTCCATGTCCACGTCCACCCGCAGGGTGCTACGTATCGATCCGGTCGTCTCCCCGAATCGGCCCAGCACGATCTCCTCGCGCAGCCGTAGCCAGGCCGTGGTCGCCAGGTGCACATCGGTCACCAGGAGATGGTCCGAGCCCCGCGCCGCGACGGTCGGCTCCGGCGCGAAGTCCAGCGCGCCACCCGGGGCCACCCGTGCCGACACGGTGAAGCGGGACGGCCCGGGCCCGTGACCGGGCAGGGCCATCGTCGCGGCCACCGAACGCACCACCAGGCGCGCCCCGCTGCCGACGGAGATGTCGAGTCCCAGATCATCACCCGCCAGCGGTCCGGCGGCCGCGTTGACCAGGTGAACCGTCGCGGTCGGCAGCGCGTCCGCGGACAGCGCGGGCACCGTAGACGAGGCCCTGGTCCGACCAGGGGATGCTCCGGTCTGGCGCAGGACGATCGGCACGTCGGAGCGCAACTCGATGAGCCTCGCCGTGCCGTCCGGAGCCGATTCGACCCGGATGACGGTCCGTGCCCGTGCGGCCCGTTCGGGCGGCCGTGACGAGGGGGCCCTCCGGCCCGGCCGCGACCCCGCCCAGGATGACCCCCCGTCTCATGGCTGCCATGGTGCCAGCCGGGGGCGACGGGATCGGCCGGCGCCCGCGGGTCCACCCGGCGCCGCGCGATCGCGATCGGCCGAGTAGCCGACGGGCCGGGTCTGGGACCGATGACGACGAGTCGGCGGGCACCGGTCAGGACGTGAACATCCGTAGCGCCGTGGTGCGGTGCCGTTCGGCCAGGAGATCGAGGCGGATACCGGTGACGGCGGGCAGCAGCCGGGGCGGGCGTCGGGAAGCCTCCGCGCCGGCCAGCGCGATCGCCTCGACCTCGTCGGCGAGCCGGGCGAGCACGGCGGTGACGGCCAAGGGGTCCAGCCCCATCAGGCGGGTCGCGGCGGTCGCGGGTCCGGTGACCGTGGTGTGGGCGGCGACCAGGGCGGCGTCCGAGGGACGCAGGCCCGCGCCCGCGGCGACCATGCCTAATGCGCACGGGTGGTGCGGTGCACGTGGACCGGGCGGCACGGGCCAGGCGGCCCGGCCCGCTCGCAGCAGCGTGCGTCCCTGAGCCCGGCTCGCGTCGCGTTGGGCGGGGGAGGGTATCCGGGCGTCAAGCTCGGCGTCCAAGGTGGCGATGGTGGCGGGTGTGGCGGGTGTGGCGGGTGTGGCGATGGTGGCGGGTGTGACGGATGCGGTGGGGACGTGGTCGGCGTGTGGCGCCCGCGTCGCGGGACCCGGCTGCGTGCCGGCCCGGCAGGCCGCGGCCGCGAAGGCCGCGGCGACCAGGCCGGTCGTGGTGAGCCGTCCGACGAGGAAGGCCGCCAGATCGGACAGGTTCGCCAGACTCCCGTCCGTCACCGCTGCTTCAACACCGCCCGAGTGGGCGTGACCTCCCGTGGGCATCCGGCCGTCCGCGAGGACCAGCAGCGTCGCCCGCCGTCCGGATCGCCCGGTCGGACCAGCCACGTCCTCGATCCCGCCGTCCCGTGCGGTATCGCCCTCAATCGTCACCGTAGCCGCTCCCGGCGTTAGTCCGTATCCGAACCGCTGTGGCGTTTACATTCATCGGGCCCGGAAAATTCATCGGACCTGGAAGCCTCTGGATACGCAGTGACAGCCGCGGTAAGAACCGTCGGAACACTCAGCTTGTCGTTT
>NZ_CDWWXB010000144.1:0-540 GCF_977971855.1 Frankia sp. CoWAU3
AAGGTTAAACGACAAGCTAAGGCATTCGTGAATCGCGAAGGGGCACACGACGTAGGGTGAAAGACGACCCACGCCGCGCGCCAACCCGAGACTTCCGTAGCCGACCGAGCCTGCCCGGGGGCCACCACGATGGATGACGACCGCACCCGCGGCGCAGGCGAGCGCATCGCCGACGCACGCAAGGCGCGCAGCCTCAGCCAACGCCAGCTGGCCGAACACGCACACGTGAGCCTTTCCCTGCTCCGCAAGGTCGAGCAGGGCAGCCGAGACGCCACCCCGGCCCTGGTCGCAGCGGTCGCACGGGCGCTGACCATCGACGTGACGACCCTGACCGGGCAGCCCTACGATCTCGGTGGCCGGCATCTCGACCCGCTCCACCAGCACATCCCCGAGCTCCGACGTGCGCTCACCTACTGGGACCTGCCTCCCGATGGCATCACGCCACGACCGTCGGCGGAACTGGTCCGCGACGCCGAGCACGCCGCGGACCTTCGCCGATCCGGCAACCACACCCAGCTCGCCGCTCTCCTCCCGGCCCTG
>NZ_CDWWXB010000144.1:899-1881 GCF_977971855.1 Frankia sp. CoWAU3
ATGCCTACGCCACCCTGACCATGCTGTTGTTCGCCGCCCACTCCGTCACCTACAAGACGGGATACATCGACCTCTCGACCCTCATCGAGGAACGCACGCACTGGGCGGCGCTCGCCTCCTCCGACCCGGTACTCGGAGCCCTCGCCGCGTGGACACGCACCACATCCCTGCTCCAGGCCGGTTCCTACAACATCGGCCTGCAGCTCCTGGACCGTGCCCAGGCCGACATCCCCACCGGCCGTAAGCCGAGCGAGAGCGCGCTGCGTATGTCGGGCGCACTGCACCTGCGTGCCGCAATGCTCGCAGCACGCAGCGGAGACTCCGACCTGGCCCACGATCACCTCGGAGCGGCACGCAGACTGTCGACGCAGCTCGGCGATGTCGACCACGACGGCGGCCGTTACCAGCTCGCCTTCGGCCCGGCCAATACCGGCGTGCACGTCGTCGCTGCCGCAGTCGAACTGGGCGACGGCGACGAAGCGATCAACCAGGCCAGCCAGGTCCGCATCACCTCAGACCTGCCGAAGATCCGCGCCTGCCACCACTACATCGACCTGGCGCGCGCCTACCTGTGGACCGGCGCGAAGGAGGAATCCCTACGCTGCCTGACCACCGCACGCGAGATCGCGCCGCAGCAGACCCGTCATCACCCGACCACCCGTGAGGTCGTGCGCATGCTCATACGCCTTCACCACCACAGCAACACGCGGCTGACCAGGATGGCGGGCTGGATCGGACACGACGCTTGACCCGGCTACTGCCGCTTTCGCTATGGCCGGGCGAACTCGCCGCCCAGGACGCCGCCGACGAACGCATCCCACTCAGCGGGCGTGAAGACGAGCACCGGACCCTCTCGGTCCTTGGAGTCACGCACCGCGATCGCCGTATCGAGGAACGCGACTTCGGCGCAGGCGCCGTTGCCGCTGCTGAGGGTGTTCTTCCGCCAGACGGCTTGGGAGAGGTCTACCTGGCGCATCGTGGA
>NZ_CDWWXB010000144.1:2440-7448 GCF_977971855.1 Frankia sp. CoWAU3
TTAGCGCTCTGTGGCGGTCTATGATGGTCACGCGAGCCTTAAGGAGTGGGCCGAGTCGCAGGCCGCGGCGTACGTGACCGCGCGCCGTTGGTACGCGGCCGGTGTGCTCCCGGTTCCGGCGCGCAAGGTCGGTGGGCTGATCCTCGTCGGCGGACATGCGGCAGGGCCGGTCCGCGCCACGCCGTTCAAAGGACCTCATCCCCAGCGCGGTGGGCGTCCATCTGGCCCCGCTGGCCGGGACCGATGGCCCCTGATCAATACCGTTCATCGTCCTAACCTCGGCATGGCAGGTACAAGACGTCAGGGGGGCGTGATGAACGGACCGAGAACGAAGTCAGCCGATGCGCTCGCGCGCGACGTGATCCGGACCGCCCATGGGCAGGACATGATCATCGGACGGCTTCCCCTGGATGGGGAGGGCCAGGGCGCCAGCCAGATCATTCTGAACGTCGGCTGCCAACGGCACGACCGCGGCGAGGAGTGGGCGCGCCTGACCGTGCCCGAGGCGCGGCAGCTGGCCGGACGGCTGCTGGGGCAGGCCGCGGCAGCCGAACGCGACCGCGAGGATGCCGTCGGGACAGCAGACTCGGCGCTTGACCGCGGGCGGGACACGGCTGGGTCCGGAGACGGTCACCCGGGCCGGATCGATGTGGCCTACCTTGCGGGTGAGTCGTACGCGATCGGGGTCCGTGGACACGAGATGCTGGTTGACCAGCCGCTGCGGCACGGTGGTGACGACATCGCGGCGACGCCGACAGAGTTGTTCGTCGCCTCACTCGCATCCTGCGTCGCCTTCTACGCCGGCCGGTACCTCACCCGCCATGGAGTGTGCCGGGACGGTCTGCGGGTTGCTGCCGAGTTCGACATGGCGACTGACCGACCCGCCCGGGTGGCGGCGGTGCGGCTGCGAATCGCCGTTCCCGCCAGTCTGCCGGAACGGCGCCGGCCCGGCCTCGTAGCGGTGGCCTCGCACTGCACCGTCCACAACTCGCTGCACCAGCCGCCCGACGTCGGCATAGAGATCGCCTGATAAAGGCCGCTACCGGTTCGGGTACCTACCGTGGGCGATCATGGGTAGGCCGTCCTTCGGTCGCAGGGTGACCAGGGATTGCGGTGTGACGGGCAGGCCGGGTACGGGGGTGAAGGACCAGCGGCGGGCGATAGCGGCCAGGGCGAGCACGCCTTCGGTGATGGCGAAGGTGTTGCAGATGCACTGGCGGGGGCCGGCGCCGAACGGGAAGTAGGCGAAGCGAGGCCGCATCTTCGGCCCGGCGTCGGCCGGCTCATCGGCGGTGTCGGGCCCGGTCCAGCGGATGGGGTCGAAGAGTTCCGGTCGCGGCCACCAGCGCTCGTCGCGGTGCACCACCCATTGGCTGAAGACCGGGGTGGAGCCGGCGGGCAGGCGGTAGCCGGCGACGTCGCGGTCTTCGACGAGGTGGCGGCCCATGGCCCAGACGGGCGGGTACAGCCGCATCGCCTCGCTGATGACCGCGTTGGTGTAGGGCAACTGGGGCAGGTCGTCGATCGTCGGCCGCCGCTCGCCGAGCACCCGGTCGAGTTCGGCCTGCAGAGTCGCCAGTACTTCCGGATCCCGGCCGAGTAGGTGGAACGTCCAGGTCAGTGCGTTAGCGGTGGTCTCGTGGCCGGCGAGCAGGAGGGTGAGCGCCTCGTCGCGGACCTGGGAGTCGTCCATCGACGCGCCGGTGTCGGCGTCGCGGGCGGTCAGCAGCAGGGACAGCAGGTCGTTACCGGTGGCGCCGGTGGCGCGGCGGTCGGCGATCAGATCGTGGACGACGCGGTCGAGCGCGTTCCGGGCGTCTCGTCGGCGCCGGGGCGCCGGGAGCGGTAGCCGTTCGAGGGTAGTGAAGCCGGGAAGTTGGGCTCGGCGGGCTGCGGGCATGTTCTGGTCGAGAGCGGCCCGAATGACGTCGACGACGTGGCTGTCCAGGTCGACGTCGAACAGGGTCCGGGCGACGATCGCCAGGGTCATCTCGGTCATCTCGGTGTGCACGTCGAGGCGCTGCCCGTCCCGCCAGCCGTCGGCGGTCTTGTCCGCGATGGCCGCGAAGGCGTCGGCGTAGCCGGCGATCCGCTGCTTGTGGAACAGCGGCTGCAGCAGCCGGCGCTGCTGGCGGTGGGTGTCCCCGGCGCTGGTCAGCAGGCCCTGGCCCAGCAGCAGTGCCAGCGGCTGCACCACCGTTCGCCGGGAACCGGCGCCGCGGCGTACGGCACCTTTGGCGTAGGCCCGGTGTCCGCTGACCAGGGCGTCAGCAATCGCGTCCGGGTCGGTGACGAGGAAGGCCGACACCGGCCAGCTCGCCAGGCGCACCACCGGCCCATGGGCGCGGGCCAGCTCGTTGAGCCGGGTGAGCGGGTCGGCACGCAGCCGCCGGATCGCCTCGACCGGCCCCTCTCCCGAGCCGGGCACCCTGTCGGAGGTCTTGATGTCGGAGGTCTTGGCTGTGGATGGTGGCGCGGCGACGGAGCGGACGTGGGGAGCGCGGCTCATCACGACTTCCTTTCGGGCGGAGATGGGAGCGAGTGGGGTGGACGCAGGGGAAGCGGGCGCGCGGTGCTGAGGGCGCGCGGTGCTAATAGCCGATTAGCTGACGAGCACCACCGCGACGAGAAGGCCGATCTTCACGGCGAGGGCGACGTCGGCGGTCCGGCCGGTGGCGTTCGGCAGGCCGACCGCCGTCAGCAGGGTTACGGCGGCGCGCCGGACCGCCGGCCACAGCAGGACGGCCAGGCTCGCGCCGCACCCCGCGACGGCCAGTCGAAGGCCCACCGGGCCGGCAGCGACGACGCCGGCGATGGTCGACGCCGCGATAAGGGCGAATGCCTTGACAGCCGCGAAGGCCGTGACCGTCCGGCGAGCGCGGAGCAGAAGGGCGGACACGGCCGCGGACACGGCGACCATGACCAGAGCGGTCAGCGGGGTCAGCGGCTCGGGCCCAGTCTCGGCCAGGCGGGTGACATGCAGGTGCGGCACCGGCTGTTCGAGCCGCAGTGCCGCTGCCGTCAGCACGGTGAGCGCAGCGACGCCGGCTTGCACACCGCGCAGGACCGCCACGGCCGCGACCACCAGGAGCAGACGGCGCAGACGTCTCCGGGCCGGCGTGCCCCCGTGGCCGACGAGCGGCCTGGTCACCGAATGTTCTCCTAAAGTCACTGGCCGCATGTGCGCCTACGCGGAGCAGGCCCACGCGATCGAACCGGCGAGCGTTCGGCCGCCGGTGCTCGTCGCCGAGAAGGAAACGTCGCCACCAGTAGCGGTGACCTGCGCGGTGGCCGGTACGGCGGTGATCGCGTAGTGGGCATCCGGGCCGGTCATCGACACAGTCACCGAAGCCTGGTAGCTCCCTGGCCCGTGGTAACCGGCCACCCGCACGACGTCCGAGACGGCGTAGCCGTGGACCGAGCCGCTCGCCGACGCCACGTAGCGGGCGCCCGCGGTCTGGCAGCTCACCACCGTGTCGACGTGGCCGGAGACCGCCACCGGGGAGGTGATGGCCACGGTCAGGGAGCCCGGCCCGCCGGCACCCTTCCCGACCGCATCCGTGGATGTCGCGGCAGCCGACGCCGCCGCCGACACCGGTGTCGTTGAGGTTGGCTGGTCGGCTACCTGCCCGGCGGTCGCCGTCGCCGGCGCGGCGGTCACTACCCGGGCGCCAGGCTGGCAGGCCGCGATGGTAAGCAGCGCCGCACCGGCAACGGTAGCCGTTGCGAGACCTCGACGGACCGGAGCCTGAAGGTTCATGGGAACGGGACACCTGCCTTCGGGAGATCGGAGATGGTCAGGTGGCCCCGACGGGTGACCGTGGGAGCCAGCCGGCTGGGTGCCACGGTTTCCGTGGACCGGCTGTGCCCGTGTCCCCTGCCAGCAAGGCAAGAACATCAGCCTGGAATGAGAACCCTTTCCCGGCAAGATGTGAGGCACATTCGGATCCGCAGTTTTCTTGCTATGACCGGGCAACCCGCGGAGGCGGTGAACGCGGCGTCACTGGTCGAAACGGGCCGGCCCGGTCAGAGGAGGTTGACGGGCCGGACCGCGGCCAATTCTTCCCCTGTGCCGGCGGGGAGGACGATGCGGACGGTGGTGCCGGCGCCGGGGGCGCTGTCGAGGGTGGCGGTGCCGCCGTGGGCGGCGGCGATGGCGGCGACGATCGCCATTCCGAGGCCGCTGCCGGTCCGGCCACCGCCGCGGCTGCCTGCCGCCGACGGTCCTCGAAGGCCGCCTGAATCTGGCCGAGCATGGTGTTGAGCGCCGCCGCGAGCTGACCGGTCTCGGTGCGCGGACGCCCCGGCGGGACCCGCCGAGCCAGGTCGCCGCCGGCGATGGCGGCCGCCGTACGGGTGATGTCCCGCAGCGGGCGTAGCCCCCGGCCGAGCAACAGCCAAGCCGCCGTACCGGTCAGCGTGAGTACGGCCGCACCAGCGGCGGCCTCGTCCAGGGTCACATCGGCGAACGTGAGCACCGGCGCCGGCGGCACCCTGGCCGGGTCTCCCGCACTCATCCCCACCTCTTCCCGCCGCCCTTCAGCCCTCGCCAGCCCGGCCGGCGGGCTCCACCCCCGGCCACCACGAGGTCAGCGGCTCGTCGCACCTCGCATTCCATACAAGAAAGATGTGAATTCCGTACGAAAGCGGGTGGTGAGACGTAGCGGCGTAGGTGGCTGTCGAACTCGTACTCGGCGCGGTCGGCACCACGCCGCCCGCTCCCGGCACGCTATGGCGCGAGCAGATCAAAATCATGGTTGGGCGGGTATGCCAGGCTGTGGGCATTCCCTTGCCCGCTTATGGGCGCCGACCAGAGGGGTCCGATGATCATCCGTTTCCCCCGCACGTCTTGGTTGCTCGCCGTGTTCGTCGCTGGCGCGGTCGCCCTCACCGGCTGCTCGGGGCCACTTCGGCGCTCCGCGGCAGGCCCGGCAGAGCCCGCCAGCACCGCGACGGCTTCTACGCCGGCCGCTGTCCCGGTCGGATCGTCGGTACGGTCGATCAACGT
>NZ_CDWWXB010000144.1:7555-9827 GCF_977971855.1 Frankia sp. CoWAU3
ACTCTGCCCGCGCGGGCGCCGCTCGTCGTCATGATCCACGGCGGTTTCGGTGGCGCGGAGCAGGCCGAGAACTCCTACGGCTGGGACGCCGAGGCCGACCGCGGCCATTTTCTCGTCGCCTATCCCGAAGGGCAGAACCATGCCTGGTCCGTCGGCGGCGGTTGTTGCGGAAAGCCCGGTGCGACCGACGTGGATGATGTCGCCTTCATCACTGGCATGGTCGCCGCCATCCAAGCCGCCGTACCGGTCGACACCGCTCGTATCTACGCCACCGGAATCTCCAACGGCGGCATGATGGACTACCGGTTGGCCTGCGACACCAGCATTTTCGCCGCGATCGGACCCGATTCGGCGACCCTGCTCGGCACCTGCCCCGCACCGCGGCCAATCTCCGTCATCGCCATTCACGGCACCGCAGACCACACCGTACGCTACTACGGCGGCGAGGGTGACGGGATCGCAAAAATCAACGGACCGGCCGTCCCGTTCGTGAACGCGATGTAGCGTACCGCCGATCATTGTGCCACCCCGGCCACAACCACTACGGAAAGCGCCACCACCTTTATCGTCACCTGCCCGCAGGGACGGGCCGTGGAACTGGTCACCATTGCCGGCGCGGGCCACCAGTGGCCCGGCGGTGCCCGCCACCCGACGGCCGAGCGAATCCTGCATCTCGACCCGCCGTCAACCGCCCTGAATGCCACCGCGACCATCTGGGCCTTCTTCACCCATCAGGCAAGGTGAACCGCACGCCGGCGGGACTTTCGTTCTCCTCGTCCGCGGCGCTGCTGTGGCGGGCCGGCCCTGACCCGGCTGAATCTGCCCGTCGTGAGGGACCCGCACCGAGGCGGCCGTCGCCCGGGCGACGGCTCGACGTGCGCTGACCCGGGCGCCGGTCGCCTGACCGGCCGCGTGGCCCGCCCCACCGGGAGCAGATGATCCTCGCCGTCATACACTGCCCTGCGCGATCAGCAGGTGGCGTGTACCGGTGCGGAAGGGTCCATGTGAACGTCCTGGAAGCGGTGTTTCTCGGCGCGGTCGAGGGGCTGACGGAATTTCTGCCGGTGTCCAGCACCGGACACCTGACAATTTTGGAGAAGCTGCTCGGCCACGACATCGACGACCCGGACATCACCGCTTTCACCGCGATCATCCAGGTCGGTGCGGTTCGCCACCCTGCTTTACTTCCGGCATGATTTCCAGCGCCTTCTGGCGGCGTGGGGCCGCGGTGTGCGCGATCCCGCCTGGCGGGAGCATCCGGATTACCGGTTCGGCTGGGCCGTCATTCTCGGATCGATTCCCATCGGTCTGGTCCGGGTGGCCTTCAAGGATCAGATCGAGACCACGCTACGCAGCCTGTGGTTCGTCGGCGGTGCGCTGATCCTCTGGAGCGGGGTGATGGGGTACGCGGACCACGTAGGTACCCAGAAACGTCACGAGGAGGACGTGACGTGGAAGGACACCCTGGTGATCGGCATCGTGCAGTGCATGGCGCTGATCCCGGGTATCTCGCGATCCGGGGCGACCATGTCGGCGGGGTTGCTGCGTGGCCTGGACCGGGTGGCGGTGACCCGGCTGTCCTTCTTCCTGTCCATCCCGGCCCTGATGGCGGCCGCGGCGTTGCAGGTCCTCACGAAGTCCGACGACATCGCCGACGGGGTGGGCTGGCCGGCGACGATCATCGCGACCGTGGTCAGCTTTGCCGTCGCCTACGTCGCGATCGCCTGGCTGTTGAAGTTCATTGCCAGACACAGCTACGGCGTCTTCATCGGTTACCGGCTGGCGCTCGGTGCCACCGTGCTCTTCCTCGTGGCCACTGGGATCGTCTCGGCGACCTGAGCCGGCGACCATCTTCGTCCGGCTCCCGCGGGGCGGCTCGACCACGTAAGTTTCAATCCACCGTCTTGCGGGTTCGTGGTTGTCCCCACGGGATGGGGAGACCGCCGGCCGCGCGGCCACGGAGGAAGGACTGTGATGCGGGATCTGCGTTCGCTGCCCAAGGGCCATCTGCATCTGCATTTCGAGCTGGGGATGCGGCCGTCGACGCTGGCCGACCTGGCCGCCGCCGCGGGCGTTCCGACTCCCCGCACCACGGGGTTTACCGAGTTCGGGGGCTTCAGCGAAGTGATCGCCGGCATCCTGCCGGTCTTCCGCCGGCCCGAGGACTTCGAACGCCTCGTCGACGAAATGATCATCGATGCCGCGGATGAGGGCGTCACCTACCTCGAACCCAGCTTCTGGCCGTACGTTCATCTAGCGGGAGTTTCCTAGA
>NZ_CDWWXB010000145.1:0-8773 GCF_977971855.1 Frankia sp. CoWAU3
GGCGGCGTGTAGCGGCAGCGCGAGCAGGTAGGGGTCGACGCGGGTGCCGAGGAAGCCGAGATGGCGGTAGAACGCCCGGCCGGGTTGCCGTATCGCGTGGGCGAGCAGGAGCGGCACTCCGACCATGCGATGGACGGTCAGCGACCGCATCACGGCGTCCCGGACGAGTTGGGCGCCGAGCCCGCGGCCCTGGTACCGGACATCGACCGCGAGCCGTCCCACGAACATCGCCGGAACGGGTTCGGTGGACCGGCGCGACCACCGGCGTGAACCGGGGATCCGTTCCAGGGCCGCGGTGGCCAGGCAGTAGTAGCTGGTGATCCGGGTACCGTCGACGATCACGAACGTGTTTGTCGTCCGGTCCTGCTGGTGTTCGAGGGCGTGGTGGCGCAGCCAGCCGTCGAGCAGGTCGTCACCGCTGTTGAAGGTGAGCCGGTCCGGGCCCTCGGACAGGGCCGCGGGCTTGGCGAGGGGCACTGCGTAGGATCCTTTCTTGGGGCCGCGTCGGACCGCGTCGGGATCGCCGGTCGACTGGTCGGCCGATCGGGAGGCGGGCAGAGGTGGCGGGGTGCTCCGGCTACTCCTGCTGCTCCGAGCCCGGTTCCTTGTCGAGGAGCCGGCGCAGCCGGGGGGAGTGCGGCGGCGGCGCGTCGAGCAGCGCCTCGAGCTTGCTCCAGTCGGCATCCGGGACGCGGAACAGGCGGCGGTCGGCGAGAACCTCTCGCGCGTATCGCTTCATGGCCTCGACGGCGAAGTCCTCAAGGGACAGGCCCTCACCCTCCGCGGCCGAGCGGATGATCTCGGCTTCATCCTCGGGTAGTCGTACCGCGAGTCTGTCGTCCCTGGCGGTGCTCATGTTGGCAGTCTGCCCTCCGGGTCTTCGGACCCGTTTCCCCGGGTCTCGCTCGCCGACGTGGGTACCACATCCATCGCGGCCGTGTCGCCCGGATGCTCGAAGGCCGGCCGGAGCGCGGATCCCGTCGGGTGCCCGGCATCTCTTCGTACCAGATCTTCGTACCAGAGAGGTCCTACGCCCGTGGTGCTTTCGCCTGTCCCCACCGTCCCGCTCGCGCACGGTGCCCGGATGCCCAGGCTCGGGCTCGGAACCTGGCCGCTGAACGACCGGGAGGTCCAGGGGGTGGTGGAACAGGCGCTCGGGCTGGGCTACCGATTGATCGACACCGCGCACAACTACGGCAACGAGAAGGGAGTGGGCGCCGGACTACGCGCCGCCGGCGTGCCCCGCGAGGAGCTGTTCGTCACCACGAAGTTCAACAAACGCTCG
Source organism: Frankia sp. CoWAU3 (assembly GCF_977971855.1). Lineage (NCBI taxonomy): Bacteria > Bacillati > Actinomycetota > Actinomycetes > Frankiales > Frankiaceae > Frankia > Frankia sp. CoWAU3. The sequence goes on from NZ_CDWWXB010000145.1 coordinate 1,286, forward strand.
CACAGCGTCCGCGGCGTGCGCAGGGCCGCCGTGGAGAGCGCCCGCCGGATGGGGCTGGACTACCTCGATCTGCTCCTCATCCACTGGCCGAACCCGTGGCGGGATCGGTACGTCGAGGCCTGGAAGGGGCTCGTCGAGCTGTTGAAGGACGGCCAGGTGCGCGCGATCGGGGTGTCGAACTTCAAGACGACCCACCTCGACCGGCTGCTGGCCCAGACCGGTGTCGTGCCGGACGTGAACCAGATCCAGCTCGATCCCCGACTCGGCCGGTCCGCGATCCGCGCCTACCACGCGGAGCAGGGGATCGTGACGGAAGCGTGGAGCCCGCTGGGCGCCGGCACCGGGCTGCTCGACGAACCGGTGATCACGCGGATCGCCGCCGCGCACGAGCGCACCCCCGCGCAGGTCGCCCTGCGCTGGCACATCGAGCTGGGCATCGTGGTGGTGCCGAAGTCGGCCAGCCCCAGGCGCCTGGCAGAGAACATCGACGTCTTCGACTTCACGCTTTCCGCTGAGGAGATTGCCGCGATCTCCGGACTGGACCGGGGCGCCGCGGGGGAGGCGGACGCCCTCGACTCCGACGTGTTCGGGCACTGAGCTTCGGGAGTTCGGGGTCCCTGGGAGCTCGGGGCAATCCTCTCGTTTCGTATCATTCATGATACGTACGATGTACGCCTGCCACGTCTTCACCGGAGGGCGTTGCCCGTAGGGGCTCGGAGCGGTCCGGCAGCCTTGGTGGAGGAATCGTGGGGCGAAAGGCGGCGCCGTCCGCTCCGGGCGGGCACTACCACCACCTGGACGCGTTGCGCGCCGTCTTCATGCTGGGCGGCGTCTTCGTGCATGCCTCGACGCTCGGTGACGACCCGTTCTTCCACGGGATCGCCCACGCCTCCGGCCTCTTCCGGATGGCGGACTTCTTCCTGATCTCCGGGTTCCTCTCCGCGATGCTCGTCGGGAAGTATGGGCCGTCGCGCACCGTGCATCGCAGGCTCGCCAGCGTGGGAATCCCATTCCTGTGCACCCTGGTCCTGTTCAATCCCACCGCGCTCTGGTTGAGCTACAACTTCCACAACCCGGACGTCTCGTTCCTGGACTTCCTGCGTGGAAACATCGTCCCCGAGCCGGTGGGCGAGCTGCGCTGGCCTCTGCAGCTGTGGTTCCTCATGGTGCTGCTCGCCTACGCGCTGTGCACCCCGGCGGCCGTGAGCGTCATATCCCGCCTTGTGGCCAGCTCCCTCTACCGGCGGGCCACCACCGGTCGGCTGCGCGTCATGGCCACGATCATTTCACTCGTCATCGTGACCACCATCCTCATCCGCGGCGGGTACCGGGCCGCGGTGACTCCCGTCATCGGTTCCGATCCCCTCGACCTCCCGGTCGAGGAGACGCTGGACTTCCTGCCGTTCTTCCTCCTCGGCGTGCTCCTCTACCTGGATCGGCGGCGAATCCTGCCGTCCTTTCAGCGGCCCGCGCCGATCCTGCTCGCCGTGGCCGGCGTCCTGCTGCTGGCGGCCAATCAGGACTGGGGTGGAGTGCTGACCTCATCCACCGGTCTGGTGCTCAGCAGGACCCTCTTCACCATCGCGATCACCGCCACGCTCTTCGCCCTTGCCAGCCGGCTCGTCCCCGGCCCGCGGCCCGCCGTCCGCTACCTCTCCGACGCCTCCTACACGGTCTACCTCTTCCACTATTTCTGGATCTACGCCATCGCGACGCTGCTCTCGCTGGACCCGAGCCTCCGCTGGCCGCAGATGCTCCTGGTCACCGCCCTCACCTTCGGCGTGACCCTGGCCATCCACCATTTCGTCATCTTGCGGTCACCCTTCCTCCGCAAGATCTTCAACGGGAAATTCCCGGTCGACGGCCGCCGCGGCACCGGCCGGCCCGCGGCCGGGCCCCTGACCACAGCGGCCGGCACGGCGGACTCCGAGCCGACCCAGCCGCTGCGCTGGCTTCCCCGGGCCGAACAGCTCGACCCGGAACGGACCCAGCACCTGCGCTGGGCTCCCTGACGCAATCTTCCTTTATAACGCTCCCTTATAACGTTTCCTTATGAGGTCATGTCCCGGCGCCAGAAGAGGACGACGGCGACCAGCACCATCGCGGTGCAGTAGACCAGCCCGCGCAGCAGCGCGTCGGCGTAGGGCGTGGCGACGGCGAAGCCACCGGTGGCGATCGCCTCCATCAGCTGCACCGGCAGCCAGGCCCGGGCGGGACCGTAGATGCGCGTGACCAGCATCTCCACCGGCAGCGCGTAGGCGACCGCGACCGCGATCGCCGCGGCAGGCGCGCGGAAGACGATCGCGGCCAGGGCGCCGAGCGCGGCGTAACCGAGCGATCCGGCGCACAGGTTGACAAAGCTCTTGCTCAGTTCGGCCAGCCCCGCCGCGCTGCTCCAGGCGGCCGTCGACACCCCCTTCAGCGGCGCGAGCGCGAAGGACAGCGCGACCGAGACCACGGTCGCCACGGCGATGACGAGGACCACGAATGCCGCCAGAGCCAGCAGTTTGCCGGCGAGAAGCCGGAGCCGGTGCGGCTGGGCGACGAGCTGGTTGCGCAGGGCCCCGTGCGCATGGTCGCCTGCGAGCGACGCGGCGACGACGGACAGGGCCACCACGCCGAGCAGGATGCTGACCGCCTGCACCCCCTGCGCGACGCCGTTCGCGGCGGACAGCCCGCTGGCCGTGACGGGGTCGCCATCGAAGTCGTTGTGCCCCACCGAGACGAAGGTCAGAACGGTGCCGAGCAGGGCCGAGGCGATGACCGCCCCCAGCGTCCCGAGCAGGAACCGGGTCCGCAACAGCGGCACCCATTCGGCGCGGAAAGCCGTGATCATGTGGCACCTCCACGGCTCTGGGCCGGGTCGAGCCCGGCTCCCACGGCGGGCACACTGCCGTCCGGGGTGTGCCCGAAACGGACGAGGTCGCCGTCGATTTCGCCGGTGACGCGCAGGAAGGTCTCCTCCAGGTTCGGCCGATGGGTGCGCAGCGAGCGCAGGGTGATGCCGGCGCGCATCGCCAGTCGGTTGAGGTCCGCGGCCACTCCCTCGCGGGCGTGGGCGGTCACCACCGGATGGCGTTCGCCGACTCCCGCGTCGCACGACGGCCCGGGGCAGAGGTCGATCTCGACCCGAAGGCCGGTCTCACCGAGGAGCCCGGCCAGGCGGCGGGCGTCGTCGTCCCGCTCGGGCACCATGAGGATCCGGGGATCCTCGGCGGAGAGCAGGTCGGTGACGTGCCCCTGGAACAGCATCCGCCCGCCATTGATCATCACCAGATGATCGCAGATCTGCTCGACCTCGGTCAGTAGATGGCTCGACATGAAGACCGTCATGCCGCTGCTGGCCAGCTGACCCAGCAGCGCGCGGATCTCCCGGATGCCTGCCGGGTCGAGGCCGTTCGTCGGCTCGTCCAGGATGAGCAGGTTGGGATCGGGCAGCAGAGCGGCGGCGATGCCCAGGCGCTGCTTCATCCCGAGGGAGTAGGCGGTGAACCGGTCGTCGGCTCGCTCGGTCAGGCCCACCTGTGCGAGGACTTCCCCGACCCGCCGCGCGCGATCGGCGCGGCGCCGCCCGCCGATCCCACGCAGCAGGGCGAGCTGGTCCAGATTGCGCCGGCCGGACAGCCCGGGATGGAACGTCGGGCCCTCGATCATCGCCCCGACCCGGCCCAGGTAGCGGGCCGGATGGGAGATCGACGCGCCCAGCACGTACCCCTGGCCCGCCGTGGGGCGGATCAACCCCAGCAGCATGCGTAGCGTGCTGGACTTCCCGGCCCCGTTCGGGCCGACGAAACCGGACAGCGTCCCGCGCGGCACCTGGAGGTCGAGATGGTCCACCGCCACCCGATCGCCGTACCGCTTGCCGAGCCCGCGGGTCCAGATTGCCGCCTCGGTCGGGCCCTCGGGCGATCGCCCGGCCAGCCGCGGGGGCCGCGCCGCGCCGCGGGGGCGGCCAGCCACGTTCGATGCGTGCGTCGGTTCGGTGACCGAACCCGAAGTCATCGTCTGACAGCCTCCCAGATCATGCGTTCAACTCCCGAGATCGGTCGATCCGTTACCCTCCACCGTGACTCCGTCATCCACCGTGCTCCATGGGAGTCGTGCCCGCGGAGGCCGTCGTGGTCGACCACATGCGCGGCCGCTGGCGGGGTCGGCACCAGCACGGAGGCTGATCGAACTCCCGCGCCGACCGGCGGTACGCACTGGGCGCCGTCGGCACCGGGCACCGCAGCGGCCGGGCCAGTCCCCGGCTCGGGATCCGCCGAGCTCAGCAGGCCTAACGAGTGGACCACGGGCACCGTTCCAGCTCCCGGCACTCCGGAGCGCTCGGTGCCGTGGGAACCCGGAGGTTTCCGCCTCGTCCGAAAGAGTGACGACGTATCGTCATTTTCGCTCATTTCCGACATGTCATCAAACGATCATTGGCGAAAGTCCGGGGCCAGGGCAGGTCCGCGTCGTCGCCGAGGTTTGCGATCATCCGGCGCGGCACAGTCAGTGCGGCGCTCATCGTTCCAGCCGCGAGATGGGGTAGCTGTCGTACGAGCCCCCCGGGGGACCCCACACGTCACCCGACACAACCGGCGCCCGACGGCTGGACGACAATCTTCACATGGGTGAGACGGCTGGCCTTCGGCGTGGCATCCGGGTGCTGACGCTGCTCGCCAGCATCTCGATCATTGTGATGCTGGTGTTGGCCGTGGTCTCCGCCCTGCGGTCACGTCATGCCGCGACGGAGCGGAGCAGGCATCTGGACCCGGCTGCGACCACCACCGCGATGCTCCTGGCCGACTTTGTCGACCAGGAGAATGCTCTGCGTGGCTACATCATCACCCGGGACCGGGGTTTCCTGGTCCCCTACAAGGAGTCCGCCAGGTCCATCCCGGTCCTGACGGCACGGCTGGACGCATTGCTGGCCGACTTCCCCGCGCTGCGCGCACAGCACGGGGAAGTCGGCTGGGCGTACCGGGACTGGCGTCGCGAGGTTGTCCAGCCGAAACTGGCCGCGATGGCGAGAGGAGACACCGCCGCCGCCCAGGATATCGTGCGCACCAAAGCGCGCCAGGACTTCGACCTGCTGCGCCGCGAGGTCGCGGAGCTCGCCGCGGCGATCGACCGCGAGCAGGTCGAGGCGTCCGGGCGGGTGGAGAGTGCCTCCGTGCTGCTGCTGAGCTCGCTGGCCAGCGCGATGTTCGTCATCCTCGGCTTCCTGCTAACCATTATGATCATCTCGCGGCGATGGCTGCTCCGCCCGATCGGAGCGTTGCAGCGATCCGTCAACGCGGTGGCCGCCGGTCGCTACGACACCCGGATCCCCTCCGTCGGCCCCAAGGAGATCGTGGAGCTGGCCGCCGACGTCGAGACGATGCGCGCCCAGCTGGTGCGGCTTGTCCGCCAGAACGAGCGGTCGTGGGAAGCCCTGGCCCAGCAGGGACCCGCCGTGATCGCATTGCGGGACGCGCTCACGCCCTCGCTCCTGCGGGCCCGCGGCCTGGTCCTGCACGGCCGGGTCGATCCGGCCGAGGGCGAACTTGCCGGGGACTGGTACGACGCCTTCGAGCTGCCCGACGGGCGGGTCGCCGTCGTGGTCGGTGACGTCTCCGGTCATGGAGCCGCGGCCGGGGTCTTCGCGTTGCGGCTCAAGCAACTGCTCGACGCGGCTCTGTCGACGGAGATCGATCCCGGTCGGGCCCTGGAGTGGACGGTGGACAACCTCGGCGAGATCGAAGAGATGTTCGCGACCGCGATCATTGCCGTCGTCGACCCGCGGACCGGGGACCTGTACTACGTCAACGCCGGTCATCCCGACGTGCTACTGCTGCGCCGGGCGGTGCCCGGGAACCCCGGGAACATGGCGTCGGCGGGCGAGTCGCCCGTGGGCGAGGTGTGGGTGGGTGAGCTGCCCGCAGGCAAGGTACCTGCGGACGCGGTGCTTCCCGGTGAGGCATCCTCACCGCAGATACCCGCTCCGACCGCTCACCTGGTCGGACCCCGCGATCCCGCCCGGCCGGGATGCGGCCCCGGTGACGGGGCGGGCGGATCCATCATGGCGGCTGCTGTTGGATCTGCGCAGGCTGTTGGATCTGCGCAGGCTGTTGGATCTGCGCAGGCTGTTGGATCTGCGCAGGCTGTTGGATCGGCCTGCGGGCCGGGGAATGGGGCGAACGGTGCCGGCCCCGGGTCCGGTCGGGTGCCGGGAGCCGGTTCCATCGTCGGTTCCCGGCTGGAAACGGCGCAGGTCGTTCGGCTGCCTCCGACGGGCCCGTTGATGTCGAGCCTGCTCGCGGAGCCCGGGGCGTGGGGAATCCAGACGCTGCGGCTCGAACCGGGCGACGTGCTCTTCGCCTACACCGACGGACTGGTGGAGGCGCGTGACGAGGCCGGGCGGCAGTTCGGGCTGCACCGGCTGATCGCCGAGATCCTGCGCGATCCCACGCGCACGCCGGTGGCGCTGCTCGACGACGCCTTCGACGCGGTTCGCCGGTACGCGCCCGGGCGGCAGGGCGACGACCGTACGGCGATCATCCTCGCCCGTACCGCCCAGCGTGGCTCCACGATCGCGCCCGGAGAGTCATAGCGCCGACATCGGCGTGGTTGCCGGCCATTTCGGGTAGAAGACGCCCATGAACGACGAGTCCGGCCTGGACCGGCCCACCCGCTCGACCCGGTCTCCGCGATCTCTGCGGTCTCCGTCGTCCCGACTCAGCCCACTGCGGTTGATCGCCGTCGTCGCTGTCATCGTGCTCGTCCTCGCCGGCATCGCCCTGGTGGCGGGATGGCGGCCGAGCCTGCCGAACCCGTTCGAGGAGAGGACGGTCGACCGCAGTTCCCCGGCGGTGCTGCGTTCCCTGGAAGAGCTGAGCGACTATCACGCCGCCAGCGCCCACTTCGAGGTGGTGGTCGACCTCGAGAAGGACAGCAAGTGGATCCCTGATGCGCTGCGCGGCGAGCGCACCCTGTTCGTCGGGGTCGGTACCGTCGACTCGGTGATCAATTTTGGTGCGCTCGGCAAGGACGCGGTCACCGTCTCCCCGGACCGTCGTGTGGTCACCATCGAGTTGCCGAACCCGACGCTGTCCAGGCCCGAGCTGGATCTCGACCACAGCTACGTGGTGGCCCGCCAGCGCGGCGCGCTGAACCGCGTCGGCGGGTTGTTCGGTGGGGTCGGCACCGACCAGGAGCTCTACCGGACCGCGTCGGCGCGGATGACCGACGCGGCGAAGACGGACGGTCAGGTGCTCGACCTGGGCAGGAAGAACACCACCGCCATGCTGCGCGGTCTACTCGGCGCGCTGGGCTTTACCGACGTCAGGGTGACCTACGCAGCCGACCGCCGCTAGGCGAACGGAGTGCTCAGTCCGTCGCAGTCAGCCTGTCTTCGCCAGCCCGGCGACCACCCGGTCGATCTCGGCCCGGAAATGCTCCGAGATCTTGATGATGTGCGGTTCGCGGAGCAGGTAGAAATGCTCACACGGAACGAAATGGGTTGGC
>NZ_CDWWXB010000146.1:0-8642 GCF_977971855.1 Frankia sp. CoWAU3
GTACTCACCCAGCTACACACTCGCCGCTTGATCTCACCTGGGGAGAACTGCACCCATCGCCTACTACCGCGTCTCATCTTCCGGGAAGGTCAATACCGACTACGACCCGGAAGGCATCTCGCTGCCGGCTCAGCGGGTGGCCTGTAAGCAGCGCGCCCGAGAGCTGGGTGTCGTCCTGGTGGACGAGTACATCGACCCGGGGAAGAGCGGCAAGACGATCGACCAGCGGCCGGCCTTCCAGGAGATGATCGCCCGCATCAAGGCCGACCGGCACATCAAGCACGTCTTCGTCTACGCCCTGTCGCGGTTCGCGCGGAACCGCTACGACGATGCGATCATGATGATGACGCTCGAACGGCTTGGCGTGCAGCTCCACTCGGCCACCGAGAAGAACCTCGACACCACGCCAGCCGGCCAGGCGATGCACGGCATGATCGCCGTCTTCAACGAGTACCAGGTGCGGGTTAGCGGCGAAGACATCAAGTACAAGATGGGCCAGAAGGCCAAGAAGGGCGGCACGCTGGGCGTGGCACCCTTGGGCTACCTCAACGTCCGCGAGCAGTTCGAGGGCCGCGAGGTACGCACGGTGATGCTTTATCAGGAGCGCGCGCCGTTCGTGGTCATGGCCTTCGAGCTGTACGCCACGGGCAAGTTCAACTTCCACACCCTCCGGGACGCCCTGACGGAGGCCGGCTTCAGGACTCGACCCACGAAGCAGTGGGCGAGTCGCCCGATCTCGATCAACAAGATTGGCGAGATGCTGCGTGACCGCTACTACCTCGGCTACGTCCGGTACGACGGCGAGGAGTACGAGGGGCGGCACGAGCCGCTGATCTCCCAGGAGCTCTTCGACCGGGTACAGCGGGTGCTGTACGCCGAGCGGCGGGCCGGCACGCGGCACCGGACTCATGATCATTATCTGAAGGGTCTGGTCTGGTGCGACCGCTGCCGGCGGCGGCTGATCATCATGCCTGGCAAGAGCAAGAGCGGCGTCCGGTACTTCTACTACATCTGCCAGGGCCGGCTCGATCACCAGTGCGACTTGCCGTACATGGCCGTCAGCAAGGTCGAACAGGCCATCGAGGACTACTACGTCAACGTTCAGCTGTCCGCCGACTTCCGGGCGACGGTCCAGGCCCACCTCGACGAGACGATGGCGAGCACCTCGGACGCCAGCCGCCGCCTGCGGGTCCGGTACGAACGGCAGCTCAAGGAGCTGGACGTCCGGGAGGACGGTCTCCTGGACCTCGTGGGCGATCCCGACTGGCCCAAAGAGAAGCTGACAGCCAAGATCCGCGCCGTACGTGAGGAGCGCACCCGGCTGGAAGATCGGCTGGCCGAGAGTGACCGACCGCTGGACGCCGGACATGAAGTGCTGGTCACCGTGCTCCGGCTGCTCGAAGATCCGCAGACGCTGTACCGGCGCGCGGGTGTCCGTACCCGCAAGGTCCTCAACATGGCGATCTTCACCAAGCTGCACGTCGATGTGGTGGGCGAGCCGGTGGTGACCTCGGATGACCTCAAGGAGCCGTTTGCGGCCACGGTCTCGGCGCACCGCGCCTGGAGTCTCACCGAAGCCGTGGACGGCGTGCTGGCCGATCGGGAGCGCCAGGTTGCCCCGGCACGACAAAGCGGCGCTCCCCAGGGGGATGACGCCGCTCTCGATGATCTTTCTGACCGTGCCCTCTTGATCACCGCTCTTTCGGGCGGGTGTTCAAGTAACGGGGTTCTGGTGCGGGAGGGGGGACTTGAACTCCGCCCCGGTGGCGTCCGTGGTCGTCCGCTGACGTCCGTCGGGTGCCGTGACCTGCGGCGGGACGGTGGCGGCGGTGTCGGTGCGGGTCGGGTGGTGCCGGCTCGTCCGGGTGCGTCCGTGACCAGACTCGTGACCATCGTTGGTGCACGGGGTCGGCCTGGTCCTGGTCGGGCGCGTGGTCCGCCGGGATGCCGGTGGTGCGTCGGTGCAGTGCGGGACCGGGGGAAGAGGGAAGCTCCGCACCCGGTCCCTTGACCAGACCCATCCGGTAGAAGGGGCCTGACCCATGACCATCGTTGCAGCAGCGCACGGGGAGTACGAAGTCGAGGTGCCGCTGGGCACCACCGTCGCCGAGATCGTCCGGACCCTGAGGGCGGTTCCGGCAGACGCCACCCTCGTCGAGCATTTCGGCGACGTAGATCTTGTCGCGGTCTTCCACGGCGTCCAGGCGTCGGCCGAGCCGGTGACCTGACCGTCCTATCGGTTCCGAGCGGCTCCGTGTCTCCATCCGAGTGCGGGGCCGCTCGGCACTGGAAGCTCACTGCACGACGGGTGACCACAGACAGTCTCGCTGCTGGCAAGTCGGACGGGACGGGCTGTCACGGCGACTGGCGCTGTCTATCGGCTGAAGTTGGCCCGATCCTGTTCACACCTGGGCTCTTTGGGATAATGACCCCAGGGAGGAGTGCAGGTGCCGAGATCAAAACCGCTGTACACGGAGGAGTTCCGCCAGCAGATGGTGGATCTTGTTCGAGCTGGACGGCTGCCCGAGGAACTCGCGAAGGAATACGGCCCGTCGGGGCAGTCGATCCGTAACTGGGTACGGGAAGCCTCCCGCGAGGACGACGCCCGAGCGGACGAGATCACCACCGCCGAACGCGAAGAGCTGAACCGTCTCCGGAAGGAGAACCGGCAGCTCCGCGAGGAACGCGACATCCTCCGCAAGGCCACGATTTTCTTCGCGACGGAGACCGGTCAGAAATGAAGTTCGCTCTGATCGATGCGGAGAAAACACACCATGCTGTCTCCGTTCTGGCCCGCGTGCTCGGTGTGTCACGCGAGGGCTACTACGCCTGGCGTCGCCGCGGTGGACAGTCCGCCCGCACCGCGGCCGACCAGACCCTGACCACGAAGATCACCGCGGTGCATGCCGCGTCGCGACAGACCTACGGCTCCCCTCGCGTGCACGCCGACCTGGCCGCCGCCGGCGTGCGGACCAGCCGCAAGCTGGTCGCGCGACTCATGAAACAGGCTGGCCTACAAGGGGTCCACCGCCGTCGCAGGGTCAGCCTGACCCGCCGGGACCGGGCCGCGCACCTCCCACCCGACCTGGTCAACCGCGACTTCACCGCCCCAGCCCCGAACAAGGTCTGGACCGCCGACGTCACCTACATCCCGACCGACCAGGGCTGGCTCTACCTGGCGGTCGTCCTCGACCTGTACGCCCGACGGATCGTGGGCTGGTCCATGTCCGCCGAGCGGAAAACACCCCTCGTCGCCGACGCCCTCACCATGGCGCTACGCCACCGCCGGCCCGCGTCCGGCGTCATCCACCACTCCGACCAGGGAAGCCAATACACGTCTCGGGAATTTGCGAAGATCTGCAAGAAGCACCAGGTCCGACGCTCCGTCGGATCCTCCGGCGATTGCTACGATAATGCGGTCGCCGAATCGTTCTTCGCCACCCTCGAATGCGAACTCCTCGACCGCACCACCTTCACCACCCACGACCAGGCCCGCGCCGCCATCTTCGACTTCATCGAAGGCTTCTACAACCGGCGACGCCGCCACTCCACCAACGGATACCTCAGCCCCCACGAGCACGAAACCCGATTCCAGGAGTACGATAAGGTCGCATAACCGTTCAAAGCCCTACTTGTGAACGAAACCGGGGCAGCTTCAGGCCGCTCACTGGCGTGCCCTCTGCTCGTTCTCCCGCCGCCTGGCGTGCGCGACGGTGGGGATCCAAACCGGCTCCTCGTCGCCCCGATCTGAGCTCAACCACTCACCAGGAGGGCCACAACGGCGGCGAGAGCAGAGACCACGCTCGACAGGGCGGCAAGGGTCGCGACGCTGACGGACGGTGATATCCAGAGGCCACGGTTGAGCTCACGCCACGCGTGTGGCACGACGGTCATCCGTACTCTCTGCCACTTGTGCTGTCGGAGGCTACAGCCCATCAGCAGCCCCGATGAGTTGTTGCGGCACAACCTCTGGTCACGGGTCACTGCCCCACACCAGACCGGCACTTGGAACAGGAAGTAGACCGCAGCCGCGACGGAGAACATGATCACGACTATGGCTCCGCCTACACCTGTCACCCAAAAGGCCACTACGGCAAGCAAGACCAGGTACCCCCAGTAACGAGACAATAGGCGCATGAGTCGGACAGTAGCAGGATCATTGCTGTCTGATCTAAGAATTTATCCACCCGAATGGCTTGTTGCGCTTAGTTATCACCGCTTTCCCCTTCACTGCCCTGCGTTCGGCTGTTCGGACGCCAAAGGGGCAGGTAAACGGGCAGCCGGGCCGAGCCGATCGCTTGCTCTCGCAGCAGCGATCCACGCGATCATGTCCCGCCCTCATCCGCCGGCTTGCGGGAGCCTCTCGGGTAAAGATCGTTTCGCAGGGTGGCCACAGAAGGTCTCGCCGCTCGCAGGGCGGACGGGTCGGGCTGTCCGCTGCAACTGGCTCTGTCTCCCGGCCGTTCGCTGGCGTGCCCCCTGCTTGCTTTTCTGCCCCCTGGCGTGCGCGATGGCGGGATATCGGCCAGATCATCGCTCCATGGCTGGATTACTCGGGCTGGAACCGCAGTGTTCATCTCCAGGTGTTCGGGGATCGCCTTCGCGGTGCGGGCTGCCGACGCACCGGCGAGCACGGCCGCCCACGGCCGCGCGCAGCCGTCGTGCGGCGGCGGTCCGCACCGCGACTCTTGATCCTAAAACGACGGATTCGGCAACGGCACGGTACGCACGCGGTACGCCTCGGCTTGCTCACGGTGTCCCCTGGACGACGCTCAGCCGGTGAAGTCGACGTGGTGGCGGATGTCCCAGCGGTAGGCGTGTCCGTCCCGGCGGAGTTCGAGGAGATCGACGCTGGTGACCGGCAGGCTGATCGGGGGTTGCTGGCGTAGCTCGGTCAGGCAGCGGATGACCTCGTCCGCGGGCGGGTCCGCGTTGCAGTAGGTGACGCTGATATGCGGCTTGAACATGGCGGGTTCGTCCGGAACTGCGTCCGGGCCGAGGATCTGGCCGACGGCAGCGCGTAGGCGCTCCCGTAGGTCGGCGACTGGCTGCCATGGCGCGGTGCGCAGGAAGGTGCCCCCAGTGTATGCGGCGATCGGTCCGACCGTCAGGGTGAACGGGTCGATGTCCACGCACAGTTCGTCCGCGGCCTTCCCGAGAGCGTCGACCTCGTCGGCAGGCATCTCGTCGGCGAACGCGACTCCCTGCACGGTGAGGTGCAGGCCGTCGACGGGCACCGGGTCGAGGTAGTCCAGGTCGGCGAGCTCGCGCTGAAAGCCGGCGACGTAGTCGGTGAGGGCCTGGTCGTGGAAGACGAGGTACCAGGTCAGGTAGTGCCGGTCGGGGCGCCATCCTGGACGCCACCACCAGTGGTCGGCCATCCGTTCGGCGTGGCGGAACGATTCCCAGTCGTCGGCGTCGGCCTGCTGCTCAGGGGTGAGGGGCACGGGCACAGAGGTTATGCGGTGAGTGTCCGCCACACTTTCACCGAGTCCGCGACCTTCGCGATCTCCGGGAGCGTCCGCCACTGGGCGGCGCTGGTCAGGAAGTCCTTCGCCCGGCGGGCGACCACCTCGGACCGTAGATCCGCCCCGACGGTCAGCGCCTCGCTGACGAGTGCCCCGGCTCGGTCGGGCTCGGGGGACGGTCCGGCGAGGTAGGTCATGCTCGCGTCAACGAGGGTCAGTGCGTGGCTGGCGGTGGAGCCGGCGGCGGCGAAGATGGGGATGGCCTGGTCGGTGAACTCGCGGGCGCGTTCGTGGGCTCCGGCGGCCAGGTAGGCGGAGGCGGCGTTGCCGGCTATGCGGGACTCGGTGAACGGGTCGAAGGACAGGAAGTAGCCGACCGGGTCGGCGTCCTCGATCTTCGCGTGGGCGGTGAGCGCCCGGCTCACGGCTTCATCGACCCCGGCGGTGTCACCGAGCTTGCCCAGGGTCCGGGCCTCGCCGCTGATTGCCAACCGGATGGAGGCGGGGCCGCCGCGGGCGTATCGCTGCCCGTCGCGGGCAAGGTCGAGGGCTTCGCGGTACCGGCCGCCGTAGTAGGCGATGAAGCTCTGCGTCCCGCGAACCCAGGCCGCAAGGTCGTTGTGTCCGGCGGCCTTGGCGAGGCTCATCGCCTCGTTGCAGTAGGCGCGGGCCACCAGCTCGTTGCCGAGGTCGAACGCCAGATAGCCGAGAAGCCCGGAGAGCTTCCCGCCGATCAGATACAGGTGCCGGCGCTGCGAGGGGTGCTGATGCCCGGCCATGAGCTCGGCAACCCATCGGCGCTGCTTAAGCGCGACCGGGTAGACGGTGGCGGCGTTGCTGGTCTCGTACCGGCGGCCGACAACCTCGATGCTCGTCTCCGCCTGTTCCAGGGAGGCATCGTTGACGTTGGAGGCCGCGAACTGCTGCATGCGCTGGGTGACTTCTTCGAGTTCCTCGTCGATCGCCCACGCTGCTCCGACGGCAAGGATCGTCCGGCGGTCCGGTCCGGCCGGGGTCGCCTCGATCGTCGTTGCGGGCTCTGCGGGGGCCAGGCCGAGGCGTTCGCGGGGGATGTCGAGTCCCTCGGCGAACTTCTCGTACGTCTCGATGCTGGTGACGTGGCGCTTCCCGTTGAGGATGAGGCTGATCGTCGGCTGCTGCACACCGGTCATGATCGAGATTTGTGACTGGGATGCGCCGGTCCACCGCCGGTAGATCGTCAGGACGGTCTTCATGTCGCGTTCGGCGAGAGCGGCGGCCATGTCGCGCCGGTCCCAGAGGCCGGGCGGGGCGACGGGGAGAGGGCGGGGGCGGTGTCCCGGCATGGCAGTGGCCTCCGTCGGACGAGTCTGATCCGTGGCGATGTGCGCACCGTCAGCCAGTGTATCCACTCACGGTATTCAGCCTCGTATCTATTCCGAACTGTAGATCGGCGTCAGCGTACGTCGGGGCGTCCCGGACCCTGCTCCGATCACAGCCGACGTGGTGGGTGGGGAGGGCCGTCCTGGTAACGACTCGACGGGAAGGACACCATGACGTCAACGGGCGAGATCGTGAGGGAGCGGGGGGACGGTGAGAGCGCTCTGCTGTTCGGGGCGGTGCGCTTCGAGTCCGGTGGAAGTGGTCTGATCCGTGAGACTGTGGTTGCCTTCCGGTCGGCGGCCGATGCCGACCGATATGCGACCGAGCACGGGTGGGCGGAGCATCAGGTGTGTCCGCTTCGGTTCCTGGTCGACGGTTTGCCGTCTGGCACTGGGTGGATGGTGCCTGGTGGAACGTTGGAGCGCTTGCCTGCGCGACCGCGGGAACTGCGGTGAACCCCTCGGTGACCGAGACGGAGAAGGGCCGCGGTGGCATCGCGAGGCCGGCAGTGGTGAAGGTGCCATGGGGGCCCGGGGAATGGGCGCTCGCGGTACAACCCGGATCGGGCGTCGCGGACCTCCTCCGCGCGCTCGGGGAGCTGCCTGGGGAAGTGGAGTTCGCTGCCGCTTTCGGGGATGTTGACGTGGTTCTCGTCTACCGGCTGCCGGGGGACCTGCCGACCCGCCGCCACCTGCTGACCCTGCACGGCTCGGTGCTCGACATCCCGGACGCCGCGCCGGACCGGTCGCGGTGGATGACCTCCGGCGAACGGCAGGCGTTCCGCGCGGGCTACGACGAAGCCCTCACCACCGTGCGCCTGTTCGTCAGCCGGCTCGCGGGCGCCACTGACCAGGACCTTCCCCCGGGAGGAACACCGTCCGGTTGACGAATGACCTGTGTCTCGGCCGATGGGCCGGACTCGATAGCGGAGCTACGCCGTTGTCGGATCCGGCCCATCGCTGTTTTCGGCCGGCCGGTCCTGGTCCAGGGCGTCACGGACCGCGGTGGGGACCCGCAGGTGGGCGCCGATGTCGGCCATGCGGCGCTCGATCCGCAGCAGGACATCGAGGATCTGCCGGTCTATCGGCGGTGCCGGGGACGTGACCACGGTGGGCGGGGCTCCAAGTAGCACCACAAGCAGATGGTCATCTGCCCACCCGAGCGCGCGGGAGATGGCAACGAGGGTGCTGTCCTGGGCTCGGCGGCGGCTCGTCCCGCGCTGTAGCTCGCGCAGGGTAGCCACCGACACCCCGGACGTGGTGGCGAGCGCCTGCTGAGTGATCCGCTGTTCCCGCATGCGAGCGTTGATCGCCTGGCCGACCGCGGGCCAGTCCTCGCCTGTCGCAGTGTCGCGCAGCATCGTGGCCGACCCCTTCCCCGTTGTTTGTCGCCCGTCAAACAATAGTGGCTGGCGAGTGCGGTCCGGAAGGCTCCCGCAACGCTGAGCGCATTTCTATGTCGGCACGTTATATCGAGCCGTATATGCGCTTGGCGAGCGCTCGGCGAGCGGCGCATTGTGGGTGCTGCCCGACAGCGGCCGGACTACCGGCCACGGGGGCGACTCTAACGGAGGCTGATCGTCGATGGCGGTTCCCACGCGTATTCCGGTGCGTTTCGAGGACGTCTTTCCTGCCGGCGCGTTCGTGCTTGGGGTGGAGGCAGGGCTGCGCGAAGGTCGCGTGGTGTGACGGCCTGTTGCGTTAAGTGGCTATGAATTGGAGTGCCCGGCGGCGGTCTCCGGCGATGTGTTCGAGGGTTTCCTTGACTTTTCGGACTCCGCGGAGGCGGAGGAGGTTCAGGGCAAGGTTGCGG
>NZ_CDWWXB010000147.1:0-5655 GCF_977971855.1 Frankia sp. CoWAU3
CGGCTCAGTGTTGGAATACGTCAAAGCTATGCGCGTTCTCGATGGTGTCGGAGGTCGCCATGCTGGAATCTCCCCTGGCCCGGTCCCGTCGACCTGTGCAGACTCATTTCTATTTCACTTTCTATTTCACCACAGCTGGTTCGACAATATCAACGGCCAGTCATTACGTCATCCCATCGATCGATGGGAACAGGCTATGGCGCCCACGACGAAGTCCTTGGATTTTTATGATGTTCTCGCCCAGGATTCCGGGAAGATTAACCCACGAGTCGATCCGGCGGGCCGCCAATACCTCATGGCTGCTCTGGCTCCATGAACCTGCTCCATGCACCGCGCGAAAACCGCGCGAGAGACCGGGCAAGAGGGAGTTCATGTGACACCTGCTGCGCACGCTGCTGACGCGGGTCGAGAAACTGGAGCTGCCTGGAGCCGCTCAGCGACAGCCCCCAGGACAAGCCGAACGTCAACTTCCGCGGCCCTGACGGACTCCCGGCCGCCCCGCGGTAGCCGGGGGCACGCCGTCGTCCTCGGCGCCGGGATGGCCGGGCTCCTCGCGGCCCGGGTGACGGCCGAGTTCTTCGACCGGGCGACGATCATCGAACGAGACGACCTCACCACCGAGGGTACTCGCCGCGGCGTCGCGCAGGGATCCCATCTGCACGCCCTCACCGAACGAGGCCGGTTGTGCCTGGAGGAGCTGTTCCCCGGGTTCACCGACACCGTGACCGGCCACGGCGCGCCTCGCGCCCACATGCTCGTCGAGACCCGGTGGTACGTCCGCGGGCGGCGGTTGTACCCCACCGACACCGGGCTCACCTCCCTGCTGGCGAGCCGGCCGCTGCTGGAGAGCGTGCTGCGGGAGGCCGTACTCGCCCGTTCCCAGGTCCGCCTGCTGCAGCGGGTACGCGCCGTTGGGCTGGTGGGCCGGCCCGGCCCGGGCGGTCCGGACGAACCCGGCCGGATCGTCGGGGTCCGGGTCGAACGCCTCGACGGTGGCCCGCGGCCGGACGACGCCCGAGTCAACGGCACCCAAGCCAACGGCACCCGGCCCGACGGGGTACGCCCTGCGGATGCGCACCTCGACGGCGGCGAGGTCATCGAGGCGGAGCTGGTCGTCGACGCGACTGGCCGCGGCTCCCGGGCAGCGGACTGGCTCGCCGCGCGCGGGCTGCCCGTGCCCGTGCGCGAGCAGGTCGACGTCGACCTCGGCTACGCATCCCGCGTCTACCGGCGACGCGCGAGCGACCTCGACGGCCAACGTGCGGTTATCATCTCGACGATCCCCGGGCTGCGTGGCGGTGGCGCCGTCGCGCAGGAGGACGATCGGTGGATCGTCACCCTGGCCGGCATGCTCGGCGAGCATCCGCCCACCGACCCGGACGGGTTCGCCCGTTTCGCGGCAACCCTACCCGCTCCCGACATCGCCCGGCTCATCGCCGACGCCGAGCCGCTCGGGGATCCGACCCCCTATCGCTTTCGCGGATCGGTGCGACGCCCGTACGCACGCCTGCGCGAGCCCAGCGCCGGCTTCGTCGCCCTCGGGGACGCGGTGTGCAGCCTCAACCCGCTGTACGCCCAGGGGATGACGGTCGCGGCCCAGCAGGCGCTGGCGCTGCGGGACGCCCTGCGGGACACGCCGGACGCGCTCGGCCCACCCGCCGCCCGCACCGACGCCGATCTGCCCCGGCGGTTCTTCACCGCCGCGGCCGTTCCCGCCGACCTGGCCTGGGCTCTGGCCACCGGAAATGATCTTGGATACCCACAGGTGCAAGGGCGGCGCACCCCGCGGATCAGGCTGGTCAACGCCTATCTGCCCCACGTGCACGCCGCCGCGCATACCGACCCGGTGGTGGCCCGGGTGTTCATGCGGATCATCAATCTGGTCGAACCGCCGTCGGCCCTGCTGCGACCGGACGTCCTCACTCGGGTGCTACGCGCCCGCCGCTCCTGATCCTCCACGCCGGCGGCCGGCTCCGGGTGCCGTGGGATGCGCACGTGCCCGGGACCGCGCCGGGCCGGGAATCCCCGCCTCAGCCACCGAGCTGGGCGGGTTCACGGCTGGACACCACTCGCGCTCATGGCCGCGACGACACGTTCACGGTGTTTCGCCGCGTAGGCTTCTCTATTGTTCAGCCGGGGGAACTGTTCCCCCGGAACCGGCACACCGAGGAAGTCGCACAGGGGCCCCCACCCCTGGGCGACGTCGAATACCAACAGACGGTCGGCTGAGATCTCGCGTTGCACCGCGGCATTGTGCTCCGCGAAGACCTGTAGGGCGTTGTCCTTGTCCGCGAAACGCCCCTTGAAGACACCGTCCCACACCACCAGATTCATCATGGTGATCACGCGCATGGCTTCCGCGCTCATTCGCGCCGGTCGGTTCGATATCGCCTGGAACAGCGTGCTCCGCGCACTGTCATACCACTTTTCCGGGTCGCGAACCGTAAGAATCACTCGAGCCGACGGGTAGTGGTCGGCGAGCTCCCGCCAGAACCGGGCGCCCGGCCAATCGACTGTCGATCTGTACTGGCCGTACAGCGAGTCCCAGTCCACAGGAGCGCCTTCAGCGGCACTCGTCCATGCGGCAATGGTCTCTCGGTGCGCGAGGACCTCGTCCATGTGATGACAAGGGCCGTAACCGAGCTGTTCGAGGGCCAACTTGAGCGAAAGCGTTCCGGTGCGCCCGAAGCCCGCACCAATGATGTTGATCATTTCCCTCCTCCGTAGACAACGGATGCAACATTAACGACCATTCCGTTGCGAATCCAGAGGGAATTTTGATAATCTATCATCCTGGTAGGGATTGTGTAGTTGCAAGTACCCCAACTTCCCGCACCCGGTTGTCCGGTGTAGTTTTATGGAGGATTCAGGATTCAGGATTCAGGATTCACCACGGCACCGCGGCCAGGCGGGCACGGCCCCCGCCGGGGATAGCGGACACGCGGGCAGCGGCCCCGCCGCCGGGTCAGCTGCCGCCGCCACTGCCGCCGGTGACCTCGATGTGCCTGGGCTGACTCTTCCTGGACTTGGCGAGCCGGATCGTCAGCACCCCGTCGTCCAGCGACGCACTGACCGACTCCGGGTCCACCTCGCCCGGCAGCACGATGCGATGTTCAAACCTGCCCACCCGGCGGGTCTGGCGGCGTAGCACGCCCTTCCGTTCCCGCTCCTTGGTCTCACCGGTGACCCGAAGCTCGTTATCCCGCAGGTCGATCGAGACATCGCGGCCGCGCACCCCGGGGAGTTCGAGTTCAACGATGTAGGCATCGTCGGTCTCCTCGATGTCGACCGGGACGACGGTGGCGGCCAGCAGTCCCACCGGTCGGCCTTCCGCGCCACCGACGACCTCATCGAGCAGGCTTCCCATCCGGGTCCAGGCGTCCTCGATCTCCCGGAACGGATCCCACCTGATCACCGGGACCGGACGTTGGCTGCTTCGCACCGGAAATGCCATGAGGTTCCTCCACCCGTCAGTATCATTTCGACATCATTCGATTCGACCACACAATCAGCTGTTATCGGCCAAATACTTCCATCGCCGTCTCCCTGGTCGTCGGCGGGTAAATCGGCCGCGGCGGGAAACACTGACCACTGCTTCGGGGTTGTTCCGCAACCGCCGCAACGGTGAACAACCGGCGCGACCTCCCCGGAGACGGCCACCGCCTGGGCACACAGCACCCGGGCAGGTGTGGAGGCCGCGAAGCACGGCGGTCCCGCCATCCCCTCGAATCAGTTTTCCTCATCAAGACGAGCCGGCGGGACCCTGGCCCTGTCCGCTGACGGACAATGAACCCAAAGTCCTTCTACCCAGCTCCGCCCGCACGAAACCACAACCGGGCGACGGTGCGGGCATCGCGGCATCCCGCTCTGCCCCGGCTGGTCGCGCGGCTGAACGCACTCCCAGGGGCTCCCCGAGCACCTCGGCAACCAGCCCGCGATCGTGACCACGCTGCAGGAATGGCATGACATCCTCGCGGCTGTCAGCCGGCAACCCGCCGAGACGGATCCGCTGCCAGTGGATCCGCTGCCAGTGGCACAGTGGCGTGCGCTCGCGGCCGGCCTGCCGCATTCCCCGGAGCCCGCCGAGGGCGCGCGTCAGACCACCGCGGCCGGCACCGGGGCAAGGGCGAGACCCGTCCCCGGCAGGGCGGCCCGCACCTCGGCGGCGAGCAGGTTCCAGTCCGTCACGCGGGCCGAGGTCGAGCGGTAGGCAAGGCCGACGCACCGGTGCGGCGCGGGCCGACGGAACGTGGCGACGGCCAGGCCCCGCCCCTCGCCGACCTCGACTCCGACAGCGGCGGCGGGGACGAGGGTCAGCCCCAGGCCACCGGCGACCATCTGGACGATCGTCGACAGGCTCGCCGCACGCAGGGTGGAACGCTCCCGTGCCCCCGCCTCCCGGCAGACCTCGAGTGCCTGGGCCCGGAAGCAGTGCCCGTCCTCCAGCAGGAGCAGATCCTGCCCGCCGATGGCGGCGACCGGCACGGCGGCGCCACCCGCCAGCGGGTGCTCCGCGGGGGTGACGAGGACAAAGTCCTCGTCGTACAGCGGGATCTCGGCTGTCCCCGGCTCATCGGTGGGCAGAGCGAGCAGCGCGAGATCGAGCGCACCGCCGCGCAGCTCCGCCAGCAGGGTGGCCGTCTGAGACTCCCGCAGCCGCAGCCGCAGCCGCGCCTGCGGCCACCGTTCCCGCAGCGTCGGCAGCAGCTGTGGGAGCAGGTAGGGGGCCACCGTGGGGATGACTCCAAGACGGATGTCACCGACCAGGGGTTCCCGGGCCCGGATGGCCAGTTCACCGATGTCGTCGACGGCACCCAGTATCCCCCGGGCCCGCCGGACGATCTCCTCCCCGAGCCCGGTGAGCAGGACGCTGCGGGTGGTGCGTTCCACGAGCTGGACGCCCAGGGTGCGCTCGAGCGCCGCCACCGCGCTGGACAGCGTCGGCTGGCTGACGTTCAGGGCCGCCGCGGCGCGGCCGAAGTGCCGGTGATCGGCCACTCCGACGAGGGCGCGCAGCTGGGCCAGGGTCGGGTGCGGACTAGCCATAGATTGAGGCTATCAAAGTTGCGGAATTTTTCGATTTCTCTTCCGAGTCGCCGACCGTGACAGTGTGACAGTTGTGACAGTGGAGTCATCCCTGCGCGGCTTCTCGATCGACGAGGCCGTCAACGAGGCCATCAACGACGGCCGCGGCCATCTACTGGGGCCGGCGCCCCGGCTGTTCCACCGCACGCGTTCCTGATCGCTCCTGATCCGTCTATGCCCGGAGGGTCCCATGTCCGAGAACCATGACGCAGTCGTGTACAACACGAACGCGGAGAACGGCGGTGGCTGCCCGGTCGCGCACGGGCGCGCCCCGCACCCCACCCAGGGCGGCGGAAACCGCGGCTGGTGGCCGAACCGGCTCAACCTGAAGATCCTCGCCAAGAACCCCGCCATGGCCAACCCCCTCGGCGGGGAGTTCACCTATGCCGAGGCCTTCCGGACCCTCGACCTCGCCGCCGTGAAGCAGGACATCGCGGCGGTGCTGACTACCTCGCAGGCCTGGTGGCCGGCCGACTACGGTCACTACGGCCCGTTCATCATCCGGATGGCGTGGCACAGCGCGGGTACCTACCGCATCAGCGACGGCCGCGGTGGTGCGGGTGCCGGCCA
>NZ_CDWWXB010000147.1:5780-8029 GCF_977971855.1 Frankia sp. CoWAU3
CAGCTGGCCGGACAACGCGAACCTCGACAAGGCTCGCCGCCTGCTGTGGCCGGTCAAGAAGAAGTACGGTCAGAAGATCTCATGGGCCGATCTGATGATCCTCGCCGGCAACGTCGCCCTGGAGTCGATGGGCTTCGAGACCTTCGGCTTCGCCGGCGGCCGGGTGGACGTCTGGGAGCCTGACGAGGACGTCTACTGGGGCCCCGAGACCACCTGGCTCGACGACGAGCGCTACACCGGCGACCGGGAGCTCGAGAATCCCCTCGCCGCCGTCCAGATGGGTCTCATCTACGTCAACCCGGAGGGCCCGAACGGCAACCCGGACCCGATCGCCGCGGCGCGCGACATCCGCGAGACGTTCCGCCGGATGGCGATGAACGACGAGGAGACGGTCGCCCTGATCGCCGGCGGCCACACCTTCGGCAAGACCCACGGCGCGGCCAACCCGGACGAGCACCTCGGCCCGGAGCCCGAGGGCGCCCCCATCGAGGAGCAGGGCTTCGGCTGGACGAGCACCTTCGGCACCGGCAGGGGTGGGGACACGATCACCAGCGGGCTTGAGGGTGCGTGGACGAACACCCCGGTGAGCTGGGACAACAGCTTCTTCGAGATCCTGTTCAGCTACGAGTGGGAGCTGACGAAGAGCCCCGCCGGTGCGAACCAGTGGAAGCCGAAGGACGGTGCCGGTGCCGGCACCGTCCCCGACGCCCACGACGCGGCGAAAAGCCACGCCCCCACGATGCTGACGACGGACCTCGCCCTCCGGTTCGACCCGATCTACGAGCCCATCTCGCGGCGCTTCCTGGAGAATCCGAGCGCGTTCGCGGACGCGTTCGCCCGGGCGTGGTTCAAGCTGACGCATCGTGACCTGGGGCCGGTCGCGCGCTACCTCGGCCCGGAGGTCCCGACCGAGACGCTGCTGTGGCAGGACCCACTCCCGGCGGTGGCCCACGAGCTCATCGACGCCGCGGACGTCGCCACTCTCAAGGGTCAGATCCTTGCCTCGGGTCTGTCGGTCTCCCAGCTGGTCTCCACCGCGTGGGCGTCGGCCTCGACGTTCCGCGGTGGTGACAAGCGCGGCGGCGCCAACGGTGCGCGCATCCGCCTCGAACCACAGCGCGGCTGGGAGGTCAACGAACCCGACCAGCTGGCGGCGGTCCTGCGCACGCTGACGAGAATCCAGGAGGCCTTCAACGCCGCCCAGACCGGCGGCAAGCAGGTCTCACTCGCCGACCTGATCGTGCTCGCCGGTGGTGTTGCCGTCGAGCGGGCCGCCGCGGACGCCGGCTTCGACGTCGAGGTCCCCTTCGCACCGGGACGTACCGACGCGTCGCAGGAGCAGACCGACGTGGAGTCGTTCGCGGTGCTCGAGCCGACGGCGGACGGGTTCCGCAACTACCTGGGGAAGGGCCACCGCCTGCCGGCTGAGTACCTCCTGCTCGACCGGGCGAACCAGCTGACCCTGAGCGCCCCCGAGCTGACGGTCCTCGTCGGTGGTCTGCGGGTCCTGGGCGCGAACTACCAGCAGTCGCCGCTCGGCGTCTTCACCGCGACCCCCGGGTCGCTGACGAACGACTTCTTCGTCAACCTGCTCGATCTTGGCACGACGTGGAAGACGACGTCCGAGGACGCGAACACCTTCGAGGGCCGCGATGCCGCCACGGGCAAGGTCAGGTGGACCGGCAGCCGCGCCGACCTCGTCTTCGGTTCAAACTCCGAACTGCGCGCGCTCGCGGAGGTCTACGCGAGCGACGACGCGCGGGAGAAGTTCGTGCACGACTTTGTCGCGGCGTGGGTCAAGGTGATGAACCTCGACCGGTTCGACCTCGTCTGATCCTGGTTCACCTCGCCCGATCCTGACGTCCAGGTCGGCCCGTGCCGGGCCACCTGGACGTCCTCGGTCCCGTCGCCATGGGCCTGAGGACGTGACGGTCGAGGCGAGCTCGTCCGCCGAACAGGTGCCGGCGGCCGATCGACGTGACAGGCGTCACCAGCACCCCCATACCTTCAGATAATCGACTGATCCTGCTAGACAGAACCAGTACCCGGGGAAACCTCGACGTCGCGGTATGGTCCCGCGATGACGACCATGATCCTTTGTGATCCCGTGCCGCCCCTGCCGGAACGGCTCCCTCCCGTCGCCCAGGCCGTCCAGCCGCTGTCCCGGCCACGCTCCCCGTTCCCGTACCAAGCCGGGGTGCAACGGCTCGCGCCTTCAAAGATCTCCCTCACCGCAGCCACGCGCGGGG
>NZ_CDWWXB010000147.1:8552-9194 GCF_977971855.1 Frankia sp. CoWAU3
CCCACCCGAGGCACTGCAGAAACCATCGGCATCCGGTATCCTCGATCCCCTGCGGCTCTGTGCCCAGCCCTGGGGCGGCGACCGCCACGGTTCGGCGCACCGGCTGCCGTTGCACCGTTCGTCTCCCTCCCCCTCGACGCGGAGGTCGAGGCGGCGGTCACCGTGCGACGCGTAGGTCGACAACTCGCTGTAGTCGACTCCGAGCTCGGATCGGCGGGATCCCGGCCGAGTGTGCTTGTGCGTTTTCTCGTCTCGCGCCTCACCGTCCATTGACCCCTTCGAGGACGCGCTGGTCAACGCCTGTTCGAAGGACCAGACGGAGCGGGGACCGCGGCAGTCCGGTCGAGCGCGCCCGCACCCGGGCCGAGTCGGTCAGGTCGACATTTTTATTAACTCTGCGTAACAGAATGCGGAATACAACGTGGTCCTTCACCGCCCCGGACCGGAGGACCACCCCCATCGCTGCCACAATGCGACTTTGTAAGCACGGTTCGTAGTCAGACGGCACCAAAGACCACTAGCCACACATCCGACATCGCAGTCCGGAGTCTGGGGAACACCAGATTCCGGACAGCACGATCATCAGGGGGATCAAGAGATCATGACGTTAACGCATCCGACCGAGACGCCGACGAGCCGGAT
>NZ_CDWWXB010000148.1:0-3975 GCF_977971855.1 Frankia sp. CoWAU3
GACTTAGGTAATACACATCCGGAAGATCAACTTTGGTCATGGGCTGCGAAAACTCCAACCAAGATCGAACTATCTAGGAAACTCCCGCTAGGCTGCTGGCCATGGCAGAGCTGCGTCGATCCCCAGAGCTGCGTCGATCCCCAGAGCTGCGTCGATCCCCGCTGTACGACCGGCACGTCGAACTGGGCGCGAAGATGGCCGGGTTCGGTGGCTGGGAGATGCCGATCGAGTACACCGGTCGCGGGGTGCTCGCCGAGCACCAGGCGGTCCGCGGCGCGGTCGGGATCTTCGACGTCAGCCATCTCGGCAAGGCCAGGATCGCCGGCCCCGGTGCCGCCGCCTTCGTCAACGCCTGCCTGACCAACGACCTGCGCCGGATCGGCCCCGGCCAGGCGCAGTACACCTTGTGCTGCGAGGAGACCGGCGGGGTCGTCGACGATCTGATCGCCTACCTGTACTCCGACGAGGAGGTCTTCCTCGTCCCGAACGCCGCGAACACCGCCCAGGTCGTCGCTCGCCTCGCCGCGGCGGCGCCGGCGGGCGTGTCCGTCACCGACCTGCACACCGGGTACGGCGTGGTAGCGGTCCAGGGACCGGCCTGCGCCGATCTGCTCGGCGCCCTCGGCCTGCCCACCGGCGGGACGTATATGAGTTTCGTCGACGCGGAGTGGAAGGGCCACCCGGTGATCGTGTGCCGGTCGGGCTACACCGGAGAGCGAGGCTACGAGCTGTTGCCTCGTTGGGACGACACCCCTGCGCTGTGGGATGCGCTGTTCGCGGCGGGTGGGCCGCTCGGCGTCGTGCCGGTCGGCCTCGGTGCCCGCGACACGCTGCGGACCGAGATGGGGTATCCGCTGCATGGCCAGGACCTCTCTTTGTCGATCACGCCGGTCCAGGCTCG
This sequence comes from Frankia sp. CoWAU3, assembly GCF_977971855.1. NCBI lineage: Bacteria > Bacillati > Actinomycetota > Actinomycetes > Frankiales > Frankiaceae > Frankia > Frankia sp. CoWAU3. The sequence goes on from NZ_CDWWXB010000148.1 coordinate 902, forward strand.
CTCCGGGTGGGCCGTCGGCTGGGACAAGGATCGCTTCTGGGGACGCGACGCCCTGCTCGCGGAGCGGTCCGCCGGCGCCTCCCGCCTGCTGTGGGGGCTGCGGTCCACCGGCCGGGTGATTCCCCGTCCGCACATGACCGTGGCCTCCGCGGCTGGTGCCACGGTCGGTGAGGTCACCAGCGGCACGTTCTCTCCGACGCTGCGCCAGGGGATCGGGCTCGCCCTGCTGGACCGGTCCGTGCAGGGGGGCGACACGGTGAACGTCGACGTCCGGGGCCGTCCGAGTCCCATGACGGTTGTCCGGCCGCCGTTCGTCAGGTCCTCGCCCAAGTAGCCCAGCCGCCGGACGGGCCTGTCCGGCGGGCCCGCCGGGCGGACGCCAGCGGGCGGCGTCCGCCGCGCTGTCAGTGCAGGCCGAGGGTGTGCAGGACGGGCGTCGGGATCGTCATGGCCATGACGAGCAGGGTCGCCGCCGCGGTGATCTCGATGAGTCCGCCGAGGATGTCTCCGGTGATCCCGCCGAAGCGCGTGAGCAGATACCGCCGGAGCAGGAACGAGACGCCTGTCCCGACCCAGACCGCGAGGACCGCTCGCAGCGCCCGGCCGGGGCCGCCGCCGTCGAAGTCCAGCAGTCCGGCCAGCGCCGCGACGGCGCAGACTGCCAGGAAGGACAGCGCCGCGTCCCGGGTCCGCACGGTTCCCGCGACCAGCGCACCGAGGCCATCCGGCCGAGCCGGCGGGACGGCGCCGGTACAGGCCAGGGTGGCCGCGAGCCTGCTGGTCATCGCGGCGACCAGAATCGACAGCGTGCCGCGGTGCGCCGAGATCGTCGTGCTCAGGGCCCCGACCTGGAGCAGCACCACGAACAGGACGATGATCGCTCCGAAGGCCCCGATGGTCGACTCGCGCATGATCTCCAAGGCGCGATCCCTGCCCCGCGCTCGCCAGGCGCCGAGCCCGTCCCCGAGATCGGCCAGCCCGTCGAGATGCAGGCCCCGGGTGACCAGAGCGAGCACCGTGACGCCGACGACGGCCGGCAGCAGGGTCTGGGCGCGCTGACCGGGAACCGCCGTGACGATCCGGGTGGCGAACACCGCACTGCCGGCGAGCAGCCCCAGGGCCAGGCCGACGAAGGGCGCCAGGGCCATCGCCCGGCCCGCGAGCCGCCGGTCGGTGTGCTCCGGGCCCCGCAGCGGCAGGACGGTGAGCAGCGTGAATGCTGTTCTTGCCTCGAGCATCACGGGGCACCGGCCGCGGGGCCCGAGTCCCCTTGGCCGCCGCCGACCTCGGCTTTCCCGCTGACACCGGCCTGGTCGAACGTCGCCATCTCGGCCAGCGTGGCCTGGGCCGCCCGCAGGAACGGAACGGCGAGGAGCGCACCGGTGCCCTCCCCGAGACGCAGGCCGGCGTCGACCAGGGGGGGCAGACCGAGTGCGTCCAGTGCGATTCCCTGGGCGGGCTCGGTGGACCGGGTGCCGGCCACCCACCACTGGCTTGCTCCTGGGGCGATCCGCTCTGCGGCCAGCGCCGCCGCGCAGACGATCACACCGTCGAGGATGACCGGCGTCCGTCGCACGGCGGACTGCACCAGCAGCCCGGCCAGGGCGAGCAGATCGGCTCCACCGACGATCCGCAGCACCGAATGCGCGTCGCCGGTGAACGGCCGGCCGCGCCGCATCGCGTCCCGGATCGCGGCCGTCTTGATCATCCAACGTTGGTCGTCGATCCCCGTCCCGCGGCCGACTACCTCGATCGGCTCCCGGTCGCACAGCAGCGCCACGATGGTGGCTGCGGGGGTTGTGTTGCCGATCCCCATCTCGCCGGGAACAAGCAGGTCCGCGCCCGCGTCGATCTCCTCGTCCGCGATGAGTCGGCCGACGGCGAACGCGGCGTCCGCCTCCGCGACGGACAGCGCGTCGGTGCGGTCGATCCGTCCGCTCGACCGTCGCACCCGATAGCGCTCCGGTGCGGCCGATCCATCCACCCCGCCCGGCGTGAGGGGCCGCGCCGTGTCCACGGACACGTCCACCACGCGCACGGCGGCCCCGACCTGGCGGGCCAGCACGTTGACCGCCGCGCCGCCTGCGGCGAAGTTCGAGACCATCTGGGCGGTCACGTCGCTGGGGAAGGCGGACACCCCGGCCTGGGCGACACCGTGGTCGCCGGCGATCACGACCGCCCGGATCCGGGCGAAGGGACGGGGCGGGCAGGTCGCCTGTGCGCCGGCGAGCCAGATGGACAGATCCTCAAGCCGGCCCAGCGCCCCGGGTGGCTTGGTCAGTTCGGTCTGCCGCTGGCGAGCCGCAGCCATCGCGTCGGAATCCAACGGGGGAACGGGGGAAACGGCGCTGCCTGACGCATCGGGATCCACGGGATCCTTACTACCTGATCCGATTGGTCGGCAACGCACCACATCCCCGCGAAGGTGTCTCCCAGTTATCCTCGCGCCGCACGATTGTGCCGATCGGTGCGGCCGGGACGGTTGGTCCTTGCCGGCCGGCCCGGGCGGCAGGTGGCTGGCCTCGGGCGGCAATGACCGCACCGTGCGGGTCTGCCTGTCTTCCGCACACGGTGCCGTGACCTGCGACGACGCGCGCATGTGCGGAGAACGGGGGTCTGGCGGGTGAGCGACGGCGCGGCCTGGTCCTGCCGGTGGCTTCCCGCGACCGAACCGGCCGGTCTCATCGTGGCCTGCTCGGCCGGGCTCTGTCGCTACGACTTCCTCACGGGAGGATTTGTCCCGTGAGGACGCGATGACCGCTCGTGCGGGAAGGGCCGCAGTCGGAGGGGGATGCCCGCGACCACCTGCCACACCTCGTCGGCCTCGGCCGCGAGATCGGCGTTGAGACGGCCGAGCGCGTCGCGGAACCGGCGGCCGGCCTCGGCCGGGGGAACGACCCCGGAACCGACCTCGTCCGTGACCGCGACGACCCGGCGGCCGGTGGCCCGCCAGGCGTCAACGAGCTCCTCCGCGCGGATGCGCAACTCGTCCGGACGGTCCAGCCAGGCGCCGACCCACAGCCCCAGACCGTCGATGAGCAGCGGTGGTCCGGGAGAGCGCAACAGGGGAACCA
>NZ_CDWWXB010000148.1:4225-8787 GCF_977971855.1 Frankia sp. CoWAU3
CCCCTGGTGGCTGTGGTGGCTGGGACGGCTGCCGCCGGGCGGCCGGGACGATGTCGTAGACGGTCCCGTCCGCCGGTGCCAGCGCGCCGGCGAGGTGGAGCCGGCGGGCCAGTTCGTCGCCGGGCGGGTTGCGGTGACTCAGATGGACGGCCAGTACCAGGGTGCTCGGCACCACGGCGCCGCGGCGGCGCAGCTCGGCCACGAGCTGACCGAAGGTGTCGAGGTCAAGGTGCTCGCCGAACCCCGGCCGGTCGCCGTTGTTCTCCTCCAGCAGCACGACGTCGTAGGCGCGGCCGGTGACCGCCTCGAGCGTCTCCGCCGGCAGCGGCGCCGCGGTGTCGCAGCCGTACAGCAGGCGTCCACCGTCCGGCGCCGTCACGTCGTAGAGCACGGCCGGCCCGATGCTCGCGTCACCGTGCTGGGCGGCGACCGGTCGAACGAGATAACCCCGATCGCTCGGGGACTCCTGACCCTCCGGGGATCCCCGGTCCTCCGCGGCCTGCCGATCGTCCGCGCCGAGGCGCAGGGGTCCGGGTGTCGTCGGCGTACCCCCGGGCACCACGGCGATTAGCCGCAGCGGCGAGCCGTCCCGGTCCGGATCGGAGCGCTCCCAGCGAGCCAGGAACTCCCGGCACGCCGCCAGCGCCGCCGGCGGACCGACCACGTCGAGGGGCCGTCCCGCGGCTGTCGACCACGAGCGCCACATCAGGCTCTCGGGCCCCAGATGATCGGGATGGGCGTGACTGATCAGCAGATGACGCAGCCCCGATAGGCGTACTCCGAGCCGGGCAGCGGTCCGGGGCACGTCGGGACCACAGTCGATCAGCAGGGCGTCGTCGATCAGAACGGCCGTCCGCCCGCGTACTTCGTGTTCCCTGGCCCAGGCACAGGATGCGCAGTCGCACCACGGGTTGGGCCAGCCGTCCGCCGAGCCGGTGCCGAGCAGCGTCACCTTCATCGTGTTCCGTCTCCCGGATCCCGTTGCGTCCCGGATCCCCCGGATACCCCCGGATCCCCCCGGGGTCTCCGCCTCTCCGGGTTCTCAAGCCTGCCAGGCTCCGTGGTTCTCAAGCCTGCCGGGCTCCGTGGCCCGCGGAACCTCAGACGTGCGGGTGGCGCTTGCGCTCCCACAGGGTCATGAGGGTGAGCACCACCGCCAGCAGGAAGATTGCCGCGAAGGTGACGAGCGCGGCGGCCCACCAGGTCAGGGGAGCGTCCTCGTGTTCCACGGACTCGGCCACGATGGCCGCTGCGTTGTAGACGGTCGTTCCCACGCGGGTTCTTCCTCCTTGTACCGACGTACTGCTCACGCAGACGTGCCTGTCGTGCGGACCTGCCTTCGACGCGGCTGTGCTCACCGTGCGGACATGCCGCCGGCTCGCGCGACCGGCGATGACCGGTGACGCCGGCTTCGCGATCGTGGTGGTCGCGATGCTGTCCGGGCATCCACCGGAACTGACGTTACCGACGTTCACGACATCCTGGCGCGGGTATCGCCGACCGCGCCAGTAGCACGACCCGACCCGACCCGGGCCCGCGGGCCGGTCGACCAGTGCCACGATGGATCATCGGCCCTGGCGTGGGGCCGGGAGTCCCGCGTCGGCGGGGTGCACGCGGTTGGATGGGACGACCGGCCGGCGCACTGGCCGATCACGGCCGGTGGCTCCAGCGCGGGCCGCCCGGGTGGGAAGGACACACTCATGACCTGGACCTGGCGCTACGAAGGCGATGACGGCACGATCACGATGGTCGGCGGGGACTCGACCTCTGAGTCGTTCACCAGCCAGGGAGACGCTGAGACGTGGCTCGGGGAGACCTGGCGTGACCTGCTCGATGCGGGGGTGGCGCAGGTGACGCTCCTCGATGCCGGCCGTCGCGTCTACGGGCCGATGAGCCTGCGCCCGGTGACCTGAGCCGCCTCCGTCCGTGCCGGTCCCGACCTGTGCTGGTCCCGATGCGTGTCGACCGAACCGCCTCTTGACGAGAGGTCGGCTGACGACGTTGGCTGACGACGTTGGCTGACGACGTTGGCCTGTCCGGTGTGGTCCGGCCGGCCGAACCATCGAGATCGCTCAGGCCGGCGCCGGGCCGTTCCGGTCGACAGAGAGGGTGCAGATCTTGACCGAGCACAACAACCCGTCCACTCCGCCCGAAGCGCATTACCTCGCCCCCGGATGGTTCACCCGTAACGTGGCCAACCGTGCCGTCGCGGCGTTGACCCGGGCGGGGATCAGCCTCCTGGGCAGTCGGATCCTCGAGGTACGCGGCCGGATCAGCGGCGAGCCGCGCCGGACCCCGGTGAACCTGCTCATCTTCGACGGGCAGCAGTACCTGGTCTCGGCGCGAGGGCACGGCCAGTGGGTGCGTAATCTGCGCGCGGCCCAAGGCGAGCTATACCTGCTGCGTGGCCGGTCGCGCACGCGTTACTCCGCGACCGAGCTGGATCCGGCGGCGAGCGTCGCCGTGCTGCGGGCCTACCTGCGGCGGTGGAAGGCCGAGGTCGGCGCCTTCTTCGACGGGGTCGGGCCGGACTCGCCCGATGAGGAGATCCGTCGGATCGCGCCCCGCCATTCCGTCTTCGTGATCACACCGGCGTGAACACGGGGACGGCGACCTCACCGGTGCGGGGAGCACGGTCGGTGGCGCAGGCGCGGCCGGTCGGCGAGCCGCCATTGCCCAGGATCGCGCCCCGCCCGGTCCTAGGCTCCGTCTCGCCGCGGGTCACCGAGATCATCACGGTCGCGCGGGGGGTGCTGGAGACCGAGGGGGCGGGGGCGCTGACGATGCGCCGGATCGGTGATCTCCTCGGTATCCGGGCGCCGTCGCTGTACAAGCATCTCGCGGGTAAGCCGCAGCTTGAGGCCAAGCTGATCGAGACCATGCTCATGGAGATCGGGGACCTGCTCCACGACGTGGTCGACCGCAGCGGTGCCGCGGAGGTGGTCCCGGCCCTGCTGGCCGCGTACCGGGGCTATGCCCAAGCCCATCCGAACCTCTACCGCCTGGTCACCGCCGGTTCGCTGAACCGTCGGCTACTGAGCGCCGACGTCGAGGACTGGGCGGGGGAGCCGTTCTACCGGGCGGCCGGGGAACCCTATCGTGCGCAGGCCCTGTGGGCCGCCGCGCACGGCACGATGATCCTCGAACTGGACGGCCGCTATCTGCCAGGATCCGATCTCGACCGGACCTGGCAGGCGCTGGCCTCCGCTTTCCGCCGAACCGACCCGGCTGGCGACCAGCCTGGCTGATCTGATCTGGTTCGGTTCGGGGTAGCCGGCGGGCCCGGGGCCAGGCCTGGAGGCAGGCCCGGGTCAGGCCCGGGTGACGACCTCGGCGAGCACGTCGTCGATCCGATCAAGCAGCGCCGGGTCGAGCGTCACGCCGGCAGCCTTGACGTTCTCCCGTACCTGCTCCGGCCGGGACGCGCCGATGATCGCTGAGGCGACGTTGTCGTTCTGCAGCACCCAGGCGATGGCGAGCTGCGCCATCGACAGCCCGGCGTCCGCGGCGATCGGCCGCAGCTCCTGCACCGCGGTCAGCACGTCGTCGCGCAGCAGCCGGGAGATGAAGGTGGAACCGGTTTCACCGGTGGCCCGGCTGCCGGCCGGCGGTGGCTGACCGGGCGGGTACTTGCCGGTGAGCACGCCTTGGGCGATCGGCGACCAGACGATCTGGGAGATCCCGGCCTTCCGGCTGACGGGCACGATGTCGGCCTCGATGGTCCGCCACAGCATCGAGTACTGCGGCTGGTTGGAGATGATGCGGTCCAGCCCCAGCTCGCTGGCCAGCCGGACGGCGTCGCTGATCTGCTCGGCGCTCCACTCGGACACGCCGACGTAGAGCACTTTGCCGGCGCGGACGAGGTCGTCGAAGGCCCGCAGGGTCTCCTCGATCGGCACCGTCGGGTCGTACCGGTGTGCCTGGTAGAGGTCGAGGTGGTCGGTGCGCAGACGGCGCAGCGAGGCGTGCGCGGACTCGATGATGTGCTTGCGACCGAGGCCCTTGTCGTTCTCCCCCGGGCCGGTGGGCCAGTAGACCTTGGTGAACAGCTCGTAGGACTCCCGGCGCACGCCCTGCAGCGCTTCGCCCAGGACGCTCTCGGCGCGGGTACCGGCGTAGACGTCCGCGGTGTCGAATGTGGTGATGCCCTCGTCGAGGGCGGCACGCACACAGGCGGTCGCCGCGTCCGCCTCGATCTGGTCACCATGGGTGATCCAGTTGCCGTAGGAGATCTCACTGACCGACAGGCCGCTGCGCCCAAGACGTCGATGCTTCACGTGACGACCTTAGCCGTCGGCCCTGGTCAACTATTTCTCATACACCATGCCCTGACCTGCGCTTGCAACACGCTAGCAATGGCTAGCGCATACCCGGAGTGATCCGCGGAAACACTTCCCTGACCTGCGCTTGCCCGACGCTTGCCTGCGCAAGCGCAGGTCGGAGGCATCTAGCACAGCCGAGCGTCGGGCTTCGCCGAGCGTCGGGCTTCGCCGAGCGTCGGGCTTCGCCGAGCGTCGGGCTTCGCCGAGCGTCGGGCTTCGCCGAGCGTCGGGCTTCGCCGA
>NZ_CDWWXB010000149.1:0-1329 GCF_977971855.1 Frankia sp. CoWAU3
TAAAGATGTCCACGCCGGTGGCGGCGCCGATCTCGACGATGCGCGCGGCGGCCTGCGCCATCCGGCCGCGCGGCACGGCGATGTCCTCGATGAGCACCCGGCCGAGGCGCTCCAGCGCGGGTAGCGCCGAGCGGCGAGCAGCGAGCAGCGCCTCCGCCGTGGCCTCGTCCACCGACCGCCGGACCCTCCTCGCCCGCTCGGCGAGAATGCCCTCGGCGGCATCGGCCTCCTCTCCCGCGCCCGACCTGTCGGTCTGGACGAGCAGGAAGACCTCGCCGGCGGAGGCAAGGTTGCTGCCGGTGGCGGCGTCGACGGCCCGCACCGTGCGGCCGTCGAGCAGTTCGGCCACGGCCACGGCCACGACGATCCCGGCGACGCCGAGCGCGGTGACGCCGAGCGCGGCGGCCTCGGCGAAGGTGTCGAAGAAGGCCGCCAGGGTGACCGTGGAGCGCGGCGCGGGCCGCAGCCGCAGCCGCACGGTGGCGCCGACGACCACCCCGAGAGTTCCCTCCGATCCGACGAACAACCCGGTCAGGTCGTAGCCGGCGACCCCCTTGACGGTTCGCAGCCCGGTGCTGATGCGCTCGCCGTCTGCGAGGACGACGTCCAGACCGAGCACCGACTCCCGGGTCACGCCGTACTTCGCACAGCCCAGGCCCCCGGCGTTCGTCGCGATGTTCCCGCCGATGGTGGAGATGGCCGCGCTCGCCGGATCCGGCGCGTAGCACAGGCCGACCTCGCGGGCCGCCCGATCGAGATCTGCGGTGATCACGCCAGGCTCGACGACCGCGACCGCGTCGGTGACCGACAGCTCGCGGATGCGGTTCATTCCGGACAGGTCGAGCACGACGCTGCCCGCCGAGGCCGCGGCTCCCCCGGCGAGGCCGGTACCGGCGCCGCGCACCGTCACCGCTACCCGCGCCGCGCTCGCCGCCCGCAGCACCGCCTGGACGTCGGCCACCTCGCGCGCGAACGCGACGCCGATCGGCCGGCCCGCGGGCTGCCAGCCGGACCGGTCCCACCGGTGGGCGTTGACGACGGCCGGATCGGTGCTCCACTGCCCGGCCGGCAGCGCGACCGCGAACCGCGCCGGGGTCATTGCGGACCCGTGGCGACGGGCCGGTCGGGGTCGGCCGCCCAGGCCGACCAGGAACCCGGGTACAGGGCGGCGTCGATGCCGGCGACGGCGAGCGCGGCGATCTCGTGGGAGGCCGTCACTCCGGACCCGCAGTACACCCCGACCGGCCGCGCCCGCCCGCCGTTCCCGTCGCCGCCGACGCCGACGCCGAGGGCCGCGAACCGGGCCCGCAGCTCGTCCCGGGGCAGGAA
>NZ_CDWWXB010000149.1:1493-2035 GCF_977971855.1 Frankia sp. CoWAU3
GCCCGGTGCGGCGGCGAGCTCGGTGTCCAGGTCGACGTAGACCGCGCCCGGCAGGTGGCCCTCGCGGTAGTGGTCGTGCCCGTGCGGGTCACCCAGGGCCCAGCGGACGTCGAGCAGCAGCGGCGGGCCGGGCGAGAGCAGCTCGTCGTGCAGACGCCTCACGTTGACGAGGACCTCCCCGAGCGCCACGCCGGCACGTGTCCTGCCGGCATCCGGGGCCACGCCGGCAGGTGCCGGGGCCAGCAGGGCGGCGAGGTCGGCCTGGTCGAATCCGCCCGGCGGCGTGCCGGTGCGCGCCGCGGTGGCGATCCGCCGCTGCACCCCGGCGTTGACCGGTGCCGCCAGCCCGTGCAGGCGGGCCAGCAGCACGATCTCGCCGTTGAGGAAGTCCGACTCGACCGACCCGCCACGCGCCAGGCTCTGCCAGGTGGAGCTGCCCTCCCGAGAGAAGCCGGGGATCTCGTGCAGAACGAGGCCGGACAGGTCGAGCCCGTCGTCCGGACAGACTCCGGCGGTCTCCACGCCGGCCGCGGCGAACACCC
>NZ_CDWWXB010000149.1:2448-5700 GCF_977971855.1 Frankia sp. CoWAU3
GCCGCGCCTCCTCGACCAGCACGGCAGCCGCCGCGTCACGCAGCTCGCTCGGGGCGTAGATCGCGTCGAGGTTGTAGGCCAGATTGCCCAGCAGCTTGCCGGCCTTGCGTCGGTCGATGTCCGCGACGACCGCGACGGCGAACGAGGCTCGGCGCAGGTCGGCCGCGACAGCCTCGGCGGTCGGGTCGTCAACGGCGCCGCGAGGGGCGCGGCCCAGGTAGAAGGCCGCCGCGAGCGGGGCCGCCGGGGACACGACCTCGCCGGGTCGCACGTGCGAGGAGGGGCTGAGGACGACCGCGTCGATCACCGTGGCGAACCGGCGCAACGCCGTACGGGCGTTCTCGATCCCGTTTTGAAGCAGCACGACGGGCAGCGCCTCCGCCGCCGTGCGCTGCGTACCGTCAACGTCAACCGGCCGCCATGCCCACTGCGCGAGCAGCGCCTCGGAGTCCTGCGACTTGGTGGCGAGGACGAGCACGTCGTCACCACGCAGGTCGACCTCGTCCGGGCCGCCGACGACGTAGAGGGGGATCCGCCGCTCGTCGGGCTCACCGCCGGGCGTGGCCGGCGGTCGGATGTAGCGTAGCCCGCCCGCCCGCAGCGCCGCGAGGTTCGCGCCCCGGGCCACGACAACGACGTCGATCCCGGCGAGCCGCAGCTCCACGGCGACGGTCGCGCCGACGGCCCCGGCTCCGATGACGATGTACCTGCGACTCATCGTGCGTACCCGCAACTCACCGTGCGTGCGTACCTGCGACTCATCGTGTGTCCTTTCCTTGGGCGGCGGCGAGTGCGGCCGCGAACCGTTGCCCGGGAATCGCGCCGAGCAGCTCGCGGGTGTGGTCCTGCGTCGGCGCGGTGAGGACGTCGGCCGCCGGAGCACTCTCGACGATGCGGCCGGCGCGCAGCACCGCGACCTCGTGGGCGAGCTGGGCCACGACGGCGAGATCGTGGGAAATGAAGAAGTAGGCGACCCCGAGCTCCTGCTGCAGCCGCAGGAGCAGGATCTGGTCCTGCACCGACACGTCGAGCGCCGAGACGGGTTCGTCGAGGAAGACCAGCTCGGGTTCGATCGCGAGTGCCCGGGCGATCGCGACCCGCTGGTGCTGGCCGCCAGAGAGCTCGATCGGCCGGCGGCCGCGGAACGCGGCGGGCAGGGCGACCTGGTCGAGCAGCTCGCGCACCCGGGCGGCGCGGCTGGCCCGGTCGCCGACGCGGAAGGAGAGCAGCGGCTCGGCGATGCTCTCCCCGACGGTGAACCGCGGGTCTAGTGAGGAGAACGGGTTCTGGTGGACGAGCTGGAACCGCCGCCGCAGCGGCCGCAGCTGCGACCAGCCGGCGGAGGTGATGTCCTGCCCGTCGAGGTGGATCCGGCCGCTGGTCGGCTTCTCCAGGCCCATCACGATGCGCAGCGCGGTGGTCTTGCCCGACCCGGGCTCGCCGACGAGGCCCAGGGTCTGGCCCGCCCGCACCGACAGAGACACCTCGTCCAGCGCCCGGAGGACCCGCTCCCCGCCCCGGGTCCGGGGCAGCCGGAAGTCCTTCGTGATCCCCTTTAGCCGCAGCAGCTCGGGAGCCGGGGGCGCCTCGGGGAAGCGCGGGACGAGGCCGCCGGTGGACGACAACGCCGGCGCCACCTCGATGAGGTGGCGGGTGTAAGGGTCGCGCGGGGTGCGCAGGATCGACGCCGGTGCCCCGCGTTCGACGACCCGGCCGCGCCGCATCACGACGACCCGGTCGGCCCGGTCGGCCGCGACGGAGATGGTGCCCGCGGTGATCAGACCGTTCGCCAGCAGCAGACCGAGGATGGCGTTGGCCGTGGTGGTCTTCCCCGAGCCGGACTCGCCGACGACGGCGACGGTCTGTCCGGGGGCAATCGTGAGGTCGACGTCTTCCACCGCCAGAGTCGTCCGCCCTCGGCGCGTGTAGGCGACGGACAGCCCGGTGAGCTCCACGATGTTCCGGCCCGCCACGGCGTCCGCCTTCGTGCTCACCGTGCTCACCGTGCTCACGGCATTCACGCGCTCACCGTGTTCACCGTGTTCACCGCTGCACCTCTTCGATCGTGCGGGCAATGTGGTTGAGGCTGAACACGACCAGCCCGACGAACAGACCCGGCAGCAGCGACAGCCAGGGGCTGGTGATGAGGAAGTTGCGCCCGTTCGAGATGAGTGTCCCCCATTCCGCCGCCGATGGCGGGGCACCGAAGCCCAGGAAGCTGAGCGAGGAGATGGCGAGCACGGCCGTCCCGAAGTCGAGGACCGCGAGCAGCGCGCCGACGGTCGTGTTCTGGGTGAGCGAGAGGCCGAAGTCGAGGTGCAGCGCGTCCCAGAGGTGGCGGAAGTACTGCCCGGGCACGGGATCGTCAAGGCCGTAGCGCGCCTTCAGCGCGTGCAGCTGGGCCGGGGTGAGCTGGTGCACGTCGACCCCGCCGGCGGCGAGCTGCAACGTGACGGGGTCGCTGGGCAGGACGTGCAGGATGATGAAGGTGACCGTGTAGGCCGCCCAGAGCACGATGAGGGCCTGGGCGAACCTACCCGCGACGTAGCGGAGCATCGCGACGACCCGACCTACTTCGACAGCCCCACCACCTGCAGCCGGTCGTAGACCGGAAATGTCACGCCCTGGTCGATGAGGTAGTCCTGCAGGTTCGGGTAGGCGGCCCCACGCTTGTCCGGGTCGATGGTGGTGAGGCCGGCGGCGAACAGCGTGCTGATCTGCGGCGCGGTCGTCGCGTCCTCGCCGAACGTGCCGGCGTAGTGCTTGGACACGGCCCGGTCGAGCAGGGAGGCGAGCACGCTCGGGTCCGCCCGGGTCAGGTAGCTGGCAAAGAGGTCATAGCCGCCCGCGGTGGCCTGCCGGGTGAGCTGGGCCGCGGTGACGTTGGGGAACAGCGTCCCGGCGATGCCGGGCAGGGCCCGCTTCTGGATGACGCCGCCGGAGGCCTCGATGACCTCCTGGTCGGCCGAGGTGATCGGCTGGCGCGGCCAGGCGATGCCGGGCAGGTCTGGAGGTCCGACCAGAAGGCGATCTTCAGCCGCTCGCCGGGGACGGGGGTCCCGCCCGACGCCGTGCTGCCGCCGCCATTCCCGCAGGCCGCGAGCGTGACGGTCGTGAGGACGGAGACGGCCGCTGCGGCCAGCCTTCGCGTCGTTCGGTGCCGGTGCGGGGTAGTCATCCGGCCGCTGCCCCTCGTGGCGATCAACGATCCCTGCACCATCCGCAGCCAGGCGTTGAGCACCCTGGCGCGGG
>NZ_CDWWXB010000149.1:6077-9366 GCF_977971855.1 Frankia sp. CoWAU3
CGGGCATGCCGAACATGGAGGTGGTCCGGATGGCGGATACGCTGTCGACGTTGGGCCCGCCGGCAGGCGTCACACAGCCGGACGCAGTAGTGACGGATCTCCTCGAGATCCTGCGCCGGCATCTGCGGATGGACGTCGCGGGGCTGGCCCGGATCGACGGGGATCTGCTTGTCCTGCAGGTTCTCAGCGGGGACGCGCGGGGGTTCAGGCTGGCGCCGGGCTCGACGATCCGCCGCGAGCATGCCCTGCTCGGGCGGGTGCTGTCCGGCGAGATACCGGAGATCGTCGCGGACACGCGCACCGATCCGCGCACCGCGGACGCGGGCGTCGTCCGCAAGTTGGGCGTCGGCGCGTACGCCGCGGCGCCGGTCGCCGACAACGACGGCGAGGTGTACGGCATAGTCGGCTGCCTCGCCCACAACGCGCTCCCCCACCCACGCGACCGCGACGTGCACTTCCTGCACCTGTTGGCGGCCTTCCTGAGCGACGCGGTCCTCGACCTGCACCGCCTGTGGGAACAGCGACGCCGCATCTGGCAGGAGGTGAGCGACCTCATCGACGCGGGCGGCCCAAAGATGATCTTCCAGTCGATCTTCAGGCTCACGGACGAGCGGATCGTCGGGGTCGAGGCGCTGTCCCGCTTTCCCCACACGACCGGCGGTGCGCAGCAGTGGTACAATGACGCCGCAACCGTCGGCCTGAGCATCGAGCTGGAACTCATGGCGATCCGCCACGCGCTGACCGTCCTGCCGACGCTCCCGTCCGACCTCACCCTCGCCGTCAACGCCTCGCCGTCCACCATCACCTCCGGCCTGATCGACATCCTTCCCGACCGGGGGGCCGATCGCCTCATCGTGGAGATCACCGAGCACGAGCACATCGGCGACGACTCGGAGCTGCTGGTCGCCGTCGGCGTGCTGCGCCGCCGCGGGGTCCGCATCGCGATCGACGACGTCGGCACCGGCTACGCGGGCCTGGAACAGCTCATCCACCTGCGCCCAGAGATCATCAAACTGGATCGGGTCCTCACCCACGGGATCGACACCGATCCAGCCAGGCGCGCCATCGCGGCGGGACTGGTGCAGGTCGCCGGCGAGATCGGCGGCTGCGTCATCGCCGAGGGCATCGAAACCCCGATGGAGCTCGACACGGCGATGGCGGCCGGGATCCCCTACGGCCAAGGCTACCTGCTCGGCCATCCCACCACGACCGCCGGGGCCGCCTGGGTGGAGCACTCCGCGCACCGGCCGACGGCCGCCGAACCGGAACGGGTGCCGGCAGCCTCCTCCCGGCGGCTCGGCTGAGCCCGTGGCGGCTACCGGCTGGCCCCACAGCCGCAGCGCCAGCACGAGGTACCAGCCGGGGTGACGCCAAGGTGACAGTGGGGCTACCCGGCGATTGCGCAGGCCATACGCTCACCAGCCATGACCGCGGTGGCTACGGGGGTACGGCGCCGGGCGGCGACCCCGCCGGGCCGGCTGCGCCTGCTGTCCGTGCTCGTGGTCCTCGCGCTCGTCGCACTGTGGGTCACCGCCCTCGGCGCCACGCAGACCCGCCGGCACGCGATCGACACCCTGACCAAGGACAGCGGCGCGTCCTTCATCGCCGCCCAGAGCCTGCGCGCCGAGCTCTGGGCGGCGGACGCCACGGCGGCCCGTGCCTTCCTCGCCGGCGGCGTCGAACCACCGGGGCAGCGTGCCGCCTACGCGCGCAGCATCGCCGCGGCGGGCGACCGCGTCGTCGATCTCGCCCGCGCCGGTGGTCCGCGCCAGCCCCTGGCCGTGCTCTGCGCGCAACTGCCCGTCTACACCGGCCTGGTCGAACGGGCCCGGGCGAACAACCGGCTCGGCCTCGCCGTCGGCGGGGCCTACCTGCGGCAGGCGTCCGCGCTGATGCGGGACACCATCCTGCCCGCCGCCGACGCGCTGGCCACCGCCGACGCCACCGACATCGACCACGGCTACCGGCGGGCGAGCTCCTGGCACCAGGTGTTCCTGGTCGGCGCCGTCGGCGCCGCGACGCTCGCCGGGCTCGTCACGCTGCAGGTACGGCTGTTCCGGCGCACCCACCGGATCCTCAATCTGCCGCTGCTCGCCGCCACGGCGCTCACCGCGATCATCCTCGGGTTGACGCTGACCGCGTTCGGCGTGGAACGTGGCCGTCTCGTCGAAAGCCGGGACCACGGGTACGTCCCGATGACGCTGACCGCGCAGGCCCGGGTGCTGGCATTACGGGCATGGGGTGACGAAAGCCTGTCGCTGGTCGCCCACGGCAACGGCGTGGAACTCGACGAGGACGCCCGCGCCGCGGCCGCCCGGCTGGGCTACGACGACAGGGGGCACCGGACCAGGACCGGGGTTCTGCCGGCGACGGTGGCCCTGCGCGGCCCGGACGGCCCGGCCCGCGCCGCCCTGGAACCGGCCTGGCGCGGGTACCAGGCGACAAGCCTGCGGGTCGGTAACCTGGTGTCCGATGCCGGCGGGTTCCAGCAGGCGGTGGCCGTGGCACTCGGCGAGGGCACGACCTCCTTCACCCGGTTCGACGACGCCTCGGAAGCGGTGTTCACGACCAGCCGTACCCGCTTCGAAGCGCGCCTGTCCGCCGCCGGCGAGGCACTGAACCGCCTGCCGCTCGGCGCCACCGTGGCGCTCGGGCTCGCCGCGGCCCTGGCCTTCGTCGGCATCCAGCTGAGAATCAACGACTACCGGTGAGTCGATGATGATCATTCTGGTCGTAACGGCGCGAGCGGTGACGGTACTGATTACCGTCGCCCTGGCGGTCGGCGTCACCGCCTGCGGCACGGTCGGCAGTCCGCTGCCGGCCCAGGCCCGACCCCTGGCCCCCGCGACGCCGACGCCCCCGCGGCCCGCCGCCGCGGCCGTGACGCCGACACCCACCTGTGACGATCCGCAGGCCAGCTGGCGCCCGCCGGGCCGGCTGCCCTCGCCGGGCGCGATGCCCACGGGCACCGTCCTGGAGACGATCGAACGCCGCGGCTACCTCATCGCCGGGGTGCTGGCCGACGTCCCGCCCTTCGGGTCGATCAGCCCGTTCACCGGCCAGTTCGAGGGCTTCGACGTGGAGATCGCCAACCTGATCGGCCGGAGGATCTTCGGCGCGGACGGACACGTGCGGTTCCGCGCGGTCACCTACGCCGAGCGCATCCCGGTTCTGCGCGACGGCGCCGTCGACGTCGTCGTGGCGACCATGACGACGAACTGCGAGCGGCGCGCGCTGGTGGACTTCTCCGCCGTCTACTACAACGAGACGCAACGGGTCCTAGCGGGAG
>NZ_CDWWXB010000150.1:0-8383 GCF_977971855.1 Frankia sp. CoWAU3
GGCATTCGGCGAGCCCTCCCACGACATCACCGAACACTTACCTTCGCGGATCGACGGTACGGATCCCCGAAGCACCCCGACGGCGGGCGAAGCCCGGTGTCGTCAGAAATACGGCATCGTCAGAAATACGGTGCCGTCAGAAAGAACCGATAATGATGCCGGTAATGGTGAGTCGATGCTCGAAGGCGCTGAACAGCGGAGTGCGGCAGGCGGATATCACGCGACTTCGGTGAGCAGTCCGGTGGCAACATCGAAGATGAAACCGCGGATGGCGTCGATATGCGGGATGAACGGGCTCGCCTTGATCCGCGCAATCGACTGGCGTATGTCTTCGGCCAGGTCGGTAAACGACTCCACGGCTCATTCCGGTTTGATCCCGGTCTCGTCCTGGATCGAGCGTTTAAAATCGTCGTCGGTGAAGGTCAGCATGCCGCAGCCGGTGTGGTGGATCAGGATGATCTCGCGGGTGCCGAGCAGGCGCTGGCTGATCGCGAGGGAACGGATCTCGTCGTCGGTGACGACGCCGCCGGCGTTGCGGATGACGTGAGCCTCGCCGTCGCCCAGGCCAAGGACCGCGTAGACGTTGAGCCGTGCGTCCATGCAGGCGACGGCTGCGATGTGCTTGGACGGCGGCAGCGGAAGCGGCCCGGCGAAGGTCTTCGCGTAGGCGGCGTTGTTGGTCAAGTAGTCGTCGGTGACGGACATGGGTCCTTCCCGGGGGCGGATCGGTGGTGGAGGCCGGAGGTTCAGGCGGGATCCGCCGTGCCGGTCCAGGAGGCACGGAACGCCGCGGTGGTCGCGGCGACGGTGGTGGCGACCTCGGCCGGGTTGGCCGGGTTCGGGGCGTTGTCGAACAGGGCCGCCAAGCCCGCGACGGCCTTCTCCGCGCGGGGGTGCCAGCTTTCTTCCCAGGCGGCGAGAACCGCGGCGTTGTCGGGGCGTCCGGCGATGGCGTGGCGGGCCAGGGCCGCGCTCCACGCCCGGCTGCGGGCGCCGTCGACGCCGGACTCGCGCAGCAGCTGGGCGGTCAGGCCGTCGCCGTTGGCGTCCGCGAGGTCGGCGAGGACGGTCTTGAGCAGGGTGTCGAGCGCCGGCTTGACGACGAGGTTCAGTGCCGTGAAGGCCTCCGCCCAGTCGTAGGCGACCAGCAACCGCTCCAGCGCCTCTCGGGCGGGTTGCCAGGCCGGGTCGTCTTCCCAGAACCGTCGGGTGACCCTGCTGTCGGCGAGGTCGGCACCGTGGACCAACGACAGCGCCTTGGCCCGGTAGGCGATCCACTGCAGGGCGCGCAGTTCGTCGGCGGCCTGGAAGAACGCGGCGTTGCTGACGTAGGCGCTGGGTCCGAGTTGGCCGACGTACAGGCTGGTGATCTGCAGCACGTGGAACAGGTAGCGGGCAGGCAGGTAAAGCCGCGCGAGGACACCCACCCAGGCCGGGTTCAGGCCGGCATCCGCATCGAGGGCCTCGAAGTGGTCGACGACACCTTCGGCGTAGATCTCCCGGTCGTGCTGCAGGGCGATGTAGCGGCGGTAGTTGAGCTGGGCGGGGTCGCGGAACGCCTCCCAGTCCACGCCCCGCAGCGGCGAGCCCTCGCGGTAGCGCAGGTACCACCGGTTGATCGGACTGTCGGGATCAAGGTCAAACGGGGCCGGCTGCCGCCCGAAATGGTAGTGGAAGTGGCCGGTGACGGTCTCGTACTCGTTGGGCTTGCGGCGGGCCCCGTCGAACACACTCCAAGTGCGCAGGGGCCTCGCCGTGGGGGCGGTGGTCATCCTCAGTCCTTCCGGTCCAGGTACCAGACGAGTTCGTCGTCGCTCACGTACCGCATCCGCCCGGCAAAGCCGGCGAGGGCGGGTTCGAGGGTGGCGAGCGGGACGGACCGGCCGGCGGCCTCCTCCAGGCTGGTGCGGGTGACCCGCAGGAAGCGGGGCGCGTTGATGCGCACGTAGCCGTTGCGGTCCTCCACGACCAGCGTCTGGTCGGGGTTGTCCTTCTCGATCGCGGCGTGCAGTGCCTCGACGACGTCCGGATCGAATCCGCGGACGATGGGGCCTACCAGGCGGCTGGAGTCGGCGGTCATGAAAATCGTCTCCCCGTCGGGGCCGCGGTCGCATCGCCACGGCAGCGGTGGTAGTGACGTCGGCCGTCGGGCGGGATCCCGACAATGATCCGCTCGCCGTCGGCGCGCACCGGGAAGCTGTACAGCCGGCAGTCGCTCGGGTTGAGGCTCTCGCCGGTCGCCAGGTCGAACTCCCAATGATGCGCGGCGCAGGTGAGCACCCCGTCCTCGACGGCGCCGTCGACCAGCGGGAACCGCGAGTGCGGGCACACCGCCTGGTACGCCCGTAGCGCCCCGCCGGGCAGGTGTGCCAGCAGCACCTGCTCGGCGCCCGCGGTCACCTCGAGCACATCGCCTTCCCACACCTCGTCCAGCGAGGCGACGTCGGTCCACGCCACTGTGGTGCCACCCGCCGACGCACCACCCGCCGACGCGCTACTCATCGAAGAAGGCTTCGACATGGTCGAGCGGGCCGACGCCGGCCTCGCCGATGCGCGCCTCGCGGGCGAGCACCTGACCGTTGTGGCGGACCCCCACCGGCGCGTCGCTGGCCGGCAGACGCCGGCCCACAACGTGGTGAGCGATCTTTTGGCCGACAACCTCGACGGTGTCGGCGTCGTCCACCGCCACCAGCAGCGACACGAAGTCGTGTTCGAAAACCGCGCTCAGCGGCAGCAGAGCCATCGGGCCCCCTCGGAGTGCTCGTGGACGTACTCGTGGACGTACTCGTGGGAGTGCTCCTGCGCTCCGGGGGTTACCTGCGCCCAAGACGTCATCGCCGTGCCGCCCTGGCGCCGGTTGCGCCCGCCGCCGCGGCCTGCGCCCAGGCGTAGCCGGTGGCATCCTGTCCCTGCTCGGCCGGCGACAGCCCCATGTAGGCGAGCACGCCGCTGAGGTCGGGCGGGCTGATCTCGCCGACGAGGAACCGGTCCACCAGCGACCGGTGCCCGGCGAACCGCTCCGGACGCCGCGCGAAGATCCACTTGCAGGGTTCCGAGCAGAACAGGTAGTCACGGCCCCCGTGGGTGTGGCGCAGCGGAGCGGCCGAGGCCAGCGCGCCGGCTTCCACGCCGGCGGCCCGCACGATCGGCAGCTGGCACAGATTGCACACCAACGGCAGCGTCTCCGGGAAGGTGGCCTCGGCCTTCCCCGCGCGGATGTTGTCGCCGATGACGTCCCAGTACTTGCCGAACGTGCGGTTCCAGCCCGGGTACTTCTCCTCCAGCCACACCCGCTCGTCCGCCGAGACGCCGGCGTCCGGGTTCCACCAGACCGTCGGCCGCCAGTTCCACACCCCGAGGTGAATCGCGTGGTGGTACCAGGTGAGTTCGTTGACGAACTCCTCCCAGTACCACGGATACTCCAGGCCGAAGTCCCGGAACTGGTCGGAGAACTGCTTGATCACCCACTCCTCGATGAATTCCTTGAACGACATCGTCCGATGCTCGAGCGGGGTGTAGTAGTCCATCGACAGGCCGGTCAGCAGCGCGAACACCCGCCATGACCGCCAGAACATGTGATCGATGAGGAACTGGCCCCAGTCCCTGTGGCCACCCTCGGCAAGGATCTTGATGGTCGGCTCGCCCTGCTGGGCATGGCGGGCCTCGTCCGTCTGGATACTGGAGATCAGCGAGCCGAACTCCAGGTCGCCCACCTTGATCGCGTCGGCCGCCATGCCGAGGAACTGCAGGTTCGTGAAACCGGTCTCAAGGGTGAAGGTGAGCTGCAGCGCGATCGACAGCGCGTCGTTGGCGACGAACATGTCGTCGAACAGCTGCCGGACCGCAAGCACGATCCAGTCGTTCGTGTGGAACGCCTTGAGCGCCCAGTCGGCCCGCGGCTCCTTCCCGATCAACCCATAGGGGAAGAACGCCTGGATCTGGCCGTGCCGGACCTCGTCGAGCGTGCCGAACGTCGCCGTATTGCGCCACGCCGCCGCCCGCCCGAACCGGCCCATCCGCGCCTCACCGATGGAGGCGAGGTACTCCGGCATCGTGATCGCGCCGTAGTGCGCCAGGATCACCGACTTCCATCCCGGGTCGAGCTTCTCGAACAGCGCCGAACGGGCGATCGCGTTCTTGACCGAGTACGTCGTGGTGTCCTTCGTCACCTGGTTGTGCACGTACTCCCGATAAGTAATCTTGTATGGCTCGTCCCAGGCCAGCCACCCCTCGGCTGAGACCCGGCCCGTCCCCGACAGCTCCTCTGGGAAGACGTCCTGCTCGGACACATAGCCAAACGACCAGTTGGTGTCGCGGGCAAGGTCGTACCAGTCACTGCGGGCAAGCTTCGGCATGCTCGCCTCCTTGGTGTTCCCTCACGGACGCGGACCGGACCCGCCCGGTCCGGCGACGCTCCCGCGCCGCACGGCCCAACCCGGCATCGGCCGCTATCTCGACAATTTCATTCGACAAGGAGAACTATGTGCGGAGCGACCTTTGATGTCAAGGACTCCTAACGATCCGGTCCGGGCGGATCGGATTGCTAAGGTCCACTCACGGGTTCCGACCTTCCCCGTTACGACCCTCGCGGCGGGTCGGCCGTCGCGAACCCGGGAAAGTCCCAACGGCAGGAGGCAGCGGTGCTGGCGATACACGCGGCGTTCGGACCGCGCGCGTGAGGCCGCCCGGCACCCCCGAGGAACGCCACCCCGGACTCGACGCGAAGATCGTGGCCGCCCTCGACCGGATCGGCGAGGCCCTGCAGGTGCTCGCCCGCCGCCTGGCCGAGGCGCACGACCTGTCCCCCACCCAGCTTCGGGTCCTCGCCCGCATCTATGCGGGACCACCCCCGCCGGCCCGAACCAGCGCGCTGGCACGTGAACTCGACGTGGCCGACCCCACCGTCAGCGACGCCGTGGCGGCCCTGCGCCGCAAAAGGCTCGTAGGCCGCCAGCAGGACCCCGCCGACCGGCGTCACTACCGGCTACACCTCACCGCCGACGGCCAACGGACCGCGCACGCGGTCTCCCGGTGGACCGCCCCGGTCGAGGTAGCGACCTCCAGGATCCCCCGCCCGGACGGCGAGCACCTGCTCGCAACCCTCCTGGACCTGCTGGAATGCCTGCACGCCGAACATCTGATCAGCGTAACGCGCGCGTGCACCACCTGCCGGCACTTCGAACCCGCGCCCCGACCCGCCCGCCACGCCCAACCCGCTGTTCACCGCTGCGCGTTCTTCGACTACCGCCTCGGACCGTCCGACATTCGGGTCGACTGCCCGGAACACCTCACCCAGGAGGAGTTCGCCCGCCGCGGCGCCGCGGGCGGCCGGTGACACCGAACGGGGCCAACCGGGTCATGCACGCCGACGTCCACAGCGCCGCGGTCGGCCTGCCCGACGGCACGCCCGCGGGGTCCGTTGTCGACAGCTCACCGATCAGCTGAGTGAGGAGGGGGCCTGCGGGCCCATCATCACGAGACACTAGTCGGGGTAGGGCACCTCGGCGCGTGCCTTCTGGAGTGCGGCAGCCCACCAGGCAAGCTGGTTGAACAACGTCTTGGCGTAGCCGGGAGCGTCGGGATCAGCCGGCCGGCCGGCATCCCAGTTCACGAAGTAGTTCGGGAATGCCAGTCCGTCGCGAATGGTCACCGCGTGCAGCTCGGTGAGGACGTTCTCCAGGTGCAGGACCGCGTGCCGACCACCCGCCGCGCCGCCGTAGCTGACAAAAGCGACCGGCTTCGCGGTCCACTGGGTGAAGTGCCAGTCGATGGCAGCCTTCAGTGACGCCGGGTAACTATGGTTGTATTCGGGGGTTACTAGGACGAACGCGTCCGCGGCGTCGAGCCGCGCGGTCAGGGGTGCCATGCCCGCCGGGCGCGGGTATGAGTCTCCGGCGTACTTCGGCGACGCGGCGGGCAGGGATAGGGGGATCTCAAAGTCGGCGAGGTCGACGACCTCTACGTCGAAGCTCCCATGCGCGGAGGCCTGTTCGGCGGCCCATGAGGCCACGACCGGTCCGAACCTCGCCTCGCGCACGCTGCCGACGACGATGACAAGTTTGCTGGTTTCGCTCATGCGTCACATGTTCGGTCGCGCCGGCAGCGGCAGCCAGACCGAGCGCAGGCTGGCCCTGATAGGGCCAGCATCGGACGGCGTACCGAGGCCGTTCCGGTCTTACAGTGAAGAGCGTGAGTACGCCGCTGGGTGACTTCCTCCGCGCCAGGCGCGATGCCACCCGGCCCGAGACGCTCGGCCTGCCGGCAGGCCCCCGGCGCCGCGTCCCGGGGCTACGGCGGTCGGAGCTGGCTTCGCTGGCAGGCATCAGCGTTGAGTATCTCGTCCGGATCGAGCAGGGGAGCGACCGCAACCCATCGGCCTCCGTCGTCAACGCGCTCGCCGACGCGCTGCGCCTCGACGTCTCCGAGCGGGAGCACCTGCGCTACCTGGCCAAGATCGCCGCTGGCGTGTGTACCGGCCCGCTCACCCAACCTCGGCTGGAGGTCAGGCAGACAGTGCTCAAGCTGCTCGACCAGCTCGAGCCAGGGATCGCACTGGTCACCAACCGCCTGGGTGACATCCTCGCGTACACCAGTGGCTTCGACCTGGTCGCCCGACCGTCGGGGCTGCTTGATACCGACAGGCCCAACCTCACGCGCTTCGTCTTCACCGACAGGCGCGCCCGCGAGGTCTTCCCGGAATGGGATCAGATCGCCGACGAACGAGCCTTCGACCTGTGGCACGGCCCGTCAGCCGAGCGCTCGGCCCAATTCAGGGCGGAACTCGCTCCGGTCGCCGGCGACGACTTCACCCAGCGGCTGAACCGGCACGCGCTACCACGGCGCGGTCCGCTGCGGTGGACACACCCCGTGGTTGGTGAACTGCGGCTTGACCGCGAGGTCCTGGAGCTCCCAGCCGCCGATGCTCAGCAGCTGGTGGTATTCCTTCCCGCCGACGACACGACCGCCGACACGTTGAACCGGTTGCGCAGGAGGGGCGGTACCAGCCTGCGTGCCGTCAACTGAGCAAATATGGCGGCACGCCGCCACTCTTATCGAAGTCAAGCAGGTCCAGGTCCCCGTGGAGCAGTACCCGCGGGGGCTCGGTGTTCTCCGGCATCTGATCGCCGCGATCGACCGACCTGCCAGCATGATCGATCCTGGGCTCGGCCGCCACATCCGCGACGACTGTCCGATACGACACTGACGTAACGGTATGGTTGGTTTTCGTGGTAGCGGAGCGCCAGGAAGGACCGAGGGACCCGATGGAACGTGCAGCGTGACGGCCCGGCAGCGAGGTCGGGTCGGGTACCGGGCTCGCCCGGGCAGGCCGTTATGGATGCCGCTGACCGCACTGACGATGGTGATGGCTGTTGTGCTGGGCGTGGCGGCCTGCTCGGATCAGCCCGAGCGTCCCCGCGCTCCGCGGCCGTCACCAACCACCACGCACCCCTCCGCCGTGGAGCCGGCACCGTCCGGGCTGGGCTGGGTATCCGGCGCCAATGGAAACTTCCCGGCAGACGTGACCGCGTGGGCGGCTTGGACCCGCCGTCCCGTCGATCTCGCGATCGTTTTCACGGACCGCGCCAACTGGCCGAGCATCACCACGGCGTCCTGGCCGGTCGGGGCGTTCACCCGGGCAGCCTTTCCCGGGGAGCTGTCGGTGGCGCAACCGCTGTACCCGCAGAACAGCAATGAACAGGCGTGCGCTCGCGGTGAGTACGACGGCTACTGGGCCCAGTTCGGGCAGACTCTGTCGAAGTACGGCCGCGGCGACGCCTACGTGCGCCTCGGCTGGGAGTTCAACGGGGACTGGTTCTGGTGGCACGTCCGGGATCCGCAGGCGTGGAAAAGCTGCTTCCAACACGCCGCCACCGCGATCCGGTCGACCGCTCCGCACGTGAAGATCGACTGGAACATGACCGCGCACCGCGACAGCCTGCCCGGCAGCGGCGCGGACGTCTGGTCCGCCTACCCCGGCGACGCCTACGTCGACGTCGTCAGCATCGACTCCTACGACTCCTATCCGGCGTCCACGACGGAGCAGGTCTGGACCCGGCAATGCCAGCAGCGTTCCGGGCTGTGCACCGTCGCCGCCTTCGCCCGCGCCCACGGCAAGCGGTTCGCCGTCCCCGAATGGGGACCTGGTGCGCTCGACCGGCGGTGGCGGCGACAACCCGTTCTACATCGAGAAGATGCACGAGTTCTTCGCGGCGAACGCCGGACTCCTCGCCTACGAGGCCTACTACAACAACGCGGAAGCCGACAACGTGCAATCCTCCCTGCACAACCCGAACCTGAGCCCGAACAGCTCCCGCCGCTATCTCGGCCTGTTCGGAAAGGGCTGACGGCTGATCGGGTGTCAGAACTCGGCCACCGGTGGTGA
>NZ_CDWWXB010000151.1:0-6458 GCF_977971855.1 Frankia sp. CoWAU3
AGGACGGGGGGATGGACCGGGACGGGGACGGGGACGGGGAGATGGACTCCGACGACGTGCCGGTCGACGTCCCGGGACTGACCACCGCCGTGGCGACGCCGGCCCCGCTGACCAAGAAAAACACAACGACAAACACCGTCGATACCAGACCGCGCGACGGCCGTGGCACGAATCGACCAGATACTCGCTGGCCAGACACCAGAGCGCCCCCCGGGTGCGGCTGGCAACACGCCCGTTGCCGGCGGCCTGCCCCGGACCGGCGGAGACAACGTGATGCACGTTAGGCGGAAGTCCCGCCCTACGACGATCGATAGGATAACAGTCGCGTTGCCGGTCATCCGGGCCACGGGGAGAAGCGGTGAATGTCAGATTACCGACGGGGAGGTCGGCGCGGGAAAGTATTTTCGTCGCCGTTTGCCTGACGGCGTGCCTGAGTTGGCTCATGTTACCCATGGCGTCTCCGGTCCATGCGGCGGACGGCGGCGGGGTGGAACTCGGCGTCACCGTCGACGGTCAGCCCCTCGGTGAGGACCACGTGGTCCTCGAAGCCAGTGCGGTCGCCCGCGTGGTGGTCAGCGTGCAGAACCTGACCCGGTCGAATGTCCCCGTCGACTCGGTACGGCTGAGCGGAACCGTGCCCGGCCTCACCTTCTTCGACTACGACACCCGGGTGCGCACGACCATCCCGGCCCGCGGATCGGCGAACTGGACCGTCGACCTGGATGTGCGCGACCTCGACGGTCGGGCCACCGGATTGATGCCGGTGGAGGTGGCGATCCGGGGCGCGGACCTGCACACAGTGGCCAGGGTGTCGGGAACCGCCGACATCCACGGATCGCTGTTGTCCATCTACGGGCTGTTCGGCCTCGGGCTTGTCGTCCTGATGGGGCTGCTCTGGGCCGTCGCGTTGCTCCCGCTCGGTCGCCATGCGGTGCCGGCCACCTGGTGGCAGCGCGGCCTGCGGTTCGTGCCCGCCGGCTGCGGGGTCGGTCTGTTCGTCATCTTCGCGCTTTCAGCCACTCGGCTGCTGTCGCCCGGCATCCCCAGTGATTTCGGCATCACCATCACGGCGACCGCCGTCTGCTTCGGGCTCGGAGCCCTGCTGCCCCAACTGGTCCCGACGACGAGGCGCGGCTGACCCCACCGGCCGTCCACGGCCTACGCGACCGCCTCGTGGTGCCCTCGGCGTGATGCGACGCGACGCGCCGGAGCCGCTTAGAGGACGACGTCACGACGTCAGGGCACCATCGCAGTCGACCGGCGGACCTTCCGAGGAGACCACGTGACCGATCACCTGCGAACCTTGACCGCAGGCCCCGCCCGCCCCGGCCTTCTCGAGGGTCGACGGGCCGCGCATCGGCGCGGTGGGCGCCGGGCTGCCGCGGTCATGGCGACGGGCACGGTGATCCTCGCCCTCACCGCCGCGTGCGGCGGCACAACCACCCCGACGCCACGGCCCACGCCGAACGCGCCCGCTTCGGTGTCGGCCAAGCCGTCCCCGACCGGTCCGTTGACGAGCGCGGGAACCGCCGGCGCGACGAAGGTGACGGTCACCGAGACCGAGTTCGTGATCAAACTTTCCCGGAACACGTTCACCCCGGGCACCTACACCTTCGTCACCCAGAATGCCGGACACGTGACGCACGCGCTGAGGATCGAGGGGCCCGGCCTGCACGAGGCCACGACGAAAGACCTCGCACCGGGTGAGTCCGAGGACCTCACCGTGACCCTGCAGCCGGGTACCTACGAGCTGGACTGCCCGGTCGACAACCACGAGTCGCTGGGTATGAAACTCGACATCACGGTGTCCTGAGCCGTCCCCACCATCTGGGTGGAGTCGACTGACGCCCACGTCAGCGCACCGCTCGCCGGCCGGCGCCCGCGACGTTCCGCGCCTCGCGGCCGCAGGCGGGGCGTGTCATTCATTGACAAGTTGACTACAGATCGACACCATCCGGCTTCATTTAGTAATCAATTGACGGGGTGCCAGCCGGTCCTCCGTCCAGCCATCCCGACCCGATCCGGCGCCAGGATCCTGGCGACCGAACCCGTGCGACGGCGCCCCGGCGGCCACGACGACGGTCGGGAAGGCCTGACCAGGGAGGTCGGCCGTGCCGAGCAACCGGAGAACATTCGTCCACCTAGCGGTCATGGCCGCAGCCGCCGCACCGTTGTCCCTCACCGGGCTTCCCCCGGCCCTGGCGGCGCCGGTTCCAGAACCACGACCCGACCCACGCCAGACGACGCCGGCCGGGGTCGGCATTCCCGGACCGGGCAGTCCCGGCTCGCTGACCAGTGGCAACAGCCGCGGACTCTACGTTGGTCACTGGGACAGCAGCGCGTACAGCGCCACGGGCTTCCTTTGGCGCGACGGCACCGTGCATGTCCTCAACGGCAGCACAGAGCCGAAGGCGGTGACCGAGGAAGGCCTGGTCATCGGCGATTTCGTCAGCCACTACGACCGGCAGGCGTTCCGGCTGGAACACGGAACCTCCCTGCCCCAGGGTCTGGGCTACCTCGGCGGCACCCACACGGCCGGCGGCTACAGCAGCACCGCGGTGGCGGTCAACCGCGCCGGGGTCATCGTCGGCACCAGCACCACCAACGCCGGTACGTTCCATGCCTTCCGGTGGGCGGACAACCACCTGCAGGACCTGGGTACGCTCGGCGGCCCGAGCAGCTCCGCCGTCGCGGTCACCAGCGCCGGGGTCATCGCCGGCAGCAGTGACACCGCCGCCGGCCCATCCCGCGCCTTCCGCTGGTGGAGAGGCACCCTGCACGACCTGGGTACCCTCGGCGGCCCGTCAAGCACCGCGGTGGCCGCGAACGACGCCGGGCAGATCGTGGGCTACAGCGACACGGCCGACGGGCACACCCACGCCTTCCTCTGGGAACGCGATCGTCTGATCGACCTCGGTACGCCGCCCGGCGACACCGAATCCTGGGCGATCGGGATCAACAACGCCGGCCAGGTCCTCGTCCTGAGCCGCGGCTCATCGAACCATGCATTCGTCTGGTGGCACGGCCAGCGCACGACCATCAGCGTGCCCAGCGGCGACTTTGGGGTGACCGCCATCAACGACCGGGGAACCGTCGCCGGCACGGCGAACGGGCACGCGTTCCGTTGGCACGACGGCCGTTTCACCGATCTCGGCACGCTGGGCGGGCCGTACAGCGACGCGAACGCCATCACCCCCACCGACGTCGTCCTCGGTTCCTCGGTCCCGGCGGACTCCCCGATTCCGCTCGCGACCTTCTGGCCGGCCCCCGGCCGCTGACGCGGCGGCTGTCCGGTCAGCACAGCACATTGAACACCGTGAGCATGATCTAGCCGGTAAACAGAAGAGCACCACGTCGAACTCGTCGTCAGGGAACGGGAGGTCAGCCGCGTCCGTCTCCGTTCGCTCCAGGCTCAGTCCGCTCACACCAAGCCCAGTCCAGGCCCGGTCCAGGCCCGGTCCAGGCCCGGTCCAGGCCCAGCCCGTGACGCGACCCGCGAGGCGTTTTCGGTCAGGATGGACGATGTCGGACGGAGGAGACCCCGCCGGCACGGCGGACCGCCGGCACCAGCACGGACGACCCGACGGAGGATCATCATGAGCGAGTCCGGAGACATCACGGTACAGACCCTGCCCGGCCACGTCGCCGTCGTCGAGGTCTGCCGTCCGCCGCACAACTTCTTCGACGTGCGCCTGATCCAGACCCTCGCCGACATCTACGACAAGCTCGACGCCGACTCCGACGTCCGTGCCGTCGTGCTGTGCTCCCAGGGCAGGAACTTCTGCGCCGGAGCCGACTTCTCCGGCGCGAGTGCGGCCGAGGCGATCTCGGCGGACGAGGGGGCGCAGGCCCTCTACCGCGAGGCGCTACGGCTGTTCGCCTCCCCGATACCGGTCGTGGCCGCGGTGCAGGGCAGCGCGGTCGGCGGCGGGCTGGGGCTCGCGCTGTCCGCGGACTTCCGGGTCGCAAGCCCGGACAGCCGCTTCGCGGCGAACTTCTCCCGGATCGGGCTGCACCAGGGCTTCGGCATCTCGGTGACCCTGCCGGCGGTCGTCGGCCGGCAGAAGGCGCTCGACCTGCTCTACACCGGTCGCCGGGTTGGTGGGCAGGAGGCGTTCGGCATCGGCCTCGCCGACCGGCTCGTGCCGAACGCCGAGCTGCGGGAGGCCGCGGTGGCGCTGGCCGGTGAGATCACCGCCGCCGCGCCGCTGGCCGTGCGCAGCATCCGGGAGACGATGTGGGCGGATCTCGTCCCCGTCATCCGGGCGGCCACCGAGCGGGAAACCGCCGAGCAGGCCAGGCTGCGGGCCACCGAGGACTTCGCCGAGGGGGTGCGCGCCTCGACGGAGCGCCGCGCGCCCCGTTTCACCGGCCGCTGAGTGGTCCGGGCGGGCCGGTCCTCGGGGATTTCGGGCGGGCGGGACGAGCCACCGGTCAGGCCTGGCCGCAGGCCGCCGCCTCAGCCGGCGAGGAACCGCCCGCCCAGATAGGCCTCGGCCAGCTCGCAACTGTCCCGGGCGTACTCGGTGGCACTCGGCACCGCGTCCGAGTGCGGATGGGTACCCAGCCAGGCCACCAGGAGCAGCCGGCGCAACAGGACGAAGGTAGGGATCATCGCTACGTCGTCCGCGGTGAGCAGGCGCTGGCGCTGGTAGGCGGCCAGCCAGGCGGCCACCAGGTCGCCGGCCTCGTCGAGGTGCTCGATGAAGGACAGCGACGCGGCAAGATCCCAGAGGTACCAGCCGAAGCCGCAGTCATCGAAGTCGATCACGCAGACGTCCCCGGTGGACGCGTCCCGGGGTACCAGGAGGTTCGCCAGCCGCATGTCGGCGTGGACGAGCCCGAACCGGTCCGGCCCGGTGCCGAAGGCGGCCAGGCGTGCCTCGATGTCGGCCGCGGCCCGGCTCAGCAGGCCCAACGCCGCGCGGCCGTCCCCCCGCGGGCCGTCCCCCGGCGGGCCGGGGTCGTCGGCCAGCGCGGTGACCAAGCCCTCCGACCAGCTCCCCCACCGGCCGGCGTCGCCGAGCATGCTCCGCCAGGTCCACTCGAAGCGGGCGAAGGTAGTCGGGCGGGACCACTCCCGCGCGTGCCGGTGCAGCCGCGCGGTGATGTCCCCGAGCTGCCCGAACGCGCCGCGCAGGGACATGGGGTCCGTCGGTTCCGGTGAACGTCCGTCGACCCATTCGAACAACACGGCGTGCCGCTCGGCACCACCCGGCCCAGCGGGATCCGGCCCAGCGGGATCCAGCGAGGCGGCACTCGGGGGGAGGGTTCCGGTCGCGGCCACGGTCGCCACGGGCCCACCCGCCCTCGTCGGCACGACCGGCGGCGTCACGACCACGCCGTCGGCGCGCAGGGCAGCCACCCACGCCAGCTCCCCGTGAATCTCGACGAGAGTGTGGTACCCGGGCCGGTGCAGCCGCAACGCCCAACGCCGGCCGGTCGCCGGGTCGTCCACGCGGTAAGTGACGTTCTCCGAGACATGCAGCAGGCTCGCCCGCGGCGACGGGCCGAGATCATAGGCGGCGAGGACGTCACCGAGGACGCCATCCAGCCCCACCAGCCCGTCGACGGAGGTCGCGCTCACCGTACGACCGCCGGTCCGGGCGAGATGGCGTCCCCGTGGGAGGACGTGACCCCGCGTACCGCTCCGGCCTGCTTGAACCCTTGCCTGAACCCTGTTTCACCAGGGGAAATGGTCCGCATCCATCTTGTTTGCCGGAGTCGGCGGGCCACCGTCAAGGAACCGGGCCCGGCCGCACCCACCGTCGAAACCCATCATCGAAGAACCACCGCCACGGCGAGAGCACGGCTACGGCGAGAGCACGGCTACGGCGAGAGCGACGACGCGCCCCAGCCTGCCGTGGCCGAACTGCGCGCGCAGCTCACAGCGGCCGACGCCGTGCTGTTCCGCACCCCGCAGTACGCAGGCGCGCTACCCGGAAGCTTCAAGAACCTGATCGACTGGACGATCGGCGGCGGGGAGTTCTACGGTAAGTCCGCTGCCTGGGTCAACGTGGCCGCCCCGAGCCGGGGGAGGGGTGCCCGAGCCGAGCTGGGGGACGGTGCTGGACCAGGTGGCTGCCAACGTCAGCGCGTCGGCCTGCGCGTCGTTTCCCGTGGCAAGGGAGGCCATCGGTCCGGACGGCACGGTGAGCGACCCACGGGTGCGTGCCGGACTCGCCGAGGTTCTGCGGGCCGTCGTGCACCACCTCGGCCTGGCAGACACGGCAGGCACGGCAGATGTCGCAGGCACGGCAGATGTCGCGGCGGGGTGGGCCCATCGCGGCCCACCGGCGACCGACCCGGACGGCCGACCACCGATGGACCCGCGTGTGGGACACCGATCTTCCCTCCCTTGCGCCCTGCGCGGCGTCTCACCCGGACAGGTGACCCGCCGCGGCCGGACACGTCAGTTCGGGATGGGCTGGCAGTTGGGTTGCGGGACGGGTGGGTAG
>NZ_CDWWXB010000151.1:6557-7675 GCF_977971855.1 Frankia sp. CoWAU3
GGGTGGGTAGGGAGGGCAGGGCGTGCCGGGCGGCTGGCAGCCCGCGCCGGTGGTGAGCAGACCGAGCGTGACGGCGGCTCCGATGGTCACCAGAATGCGACGGACACCGACAGCTCGCCCGGTTCTTCTCTTAACGGGTCGACGCATATTTGAACCTCTCTCGCGTCTCTCACGTGTTCTCCGATCCGCTATTCCCTACCAGAACTTCCCCACTCAATGACAACGGCGCGCCGAGCCCTTCGATTCCGTTCCACGTTTACGTATTCCCGTCCGGATTATCGGGCCGCGCATCGGGCGGGCAGCCGGGCCGGTGAGAACCCGATGCGGTTGACACCGGAACGCCCCTGCCCGTCCAACCATCGATGACAACATTCACAAGATGGGAGAACCGATACATCTGTGTCGAACCGGCGCAAGTCCGGGCGGCGGTCACGCCTGCCGTTGACCGCTATTGACCGCCGTTGACCGCTATTGACCGCCGTTGACCGCCGTTGACCGCCATCCGGGAGGACCAGTCCAGTTACCGACCATTGCCCGGGAGCACGGGCCGGATGACCGGCTGCGTCCACATTCACCGGGGGTGCCCGCAAGGGGTATCCGCATACCCCGGATGGGCTCATGCTTCCGGTCCGGTGGAGATGTTCCCGTAGGACCTGACCACTCAGCGTACCGGGCCCCTAGTATCCTCGGGCCGGGATGACAGATTTCTGGAAATACAGCACGGAGGAAACCATGCTCCCCTCACCGGGCAGGTCGGTGTGCCGCCCGCACCTCGATCTGGTGCCCGTCCTTACCGACGACTCCGGGGCTATGGGGGATGCGGCGCAATCCGTTTCGGCCCGTACCCGGCACCCGTCCCGCCGCGCCGTATCCATCATGGTCACCGCAATACTGCTCATTCTGTTCTCAGCGTTGCCTGCCGGCGCCATGATCCGCCGTCCGACGTATCATCCACTCCCGGTGACCAACGTTTCGTACGAGACCGGCGCGGTGAGCGGCGTCGGGCGGCAGACCGACCTGACAATCACTGACAAAGGACCGGGGATCCTGCACGTCCAGTCAATCTCGGTGGACGGTGAGCGCCTCCTGGATCAGAACTCCCACCTCCGGATCGCGCC
>NZ_CDWWXB010000151.1:7706-8480 GCF_977971855.1 Frankia sp. CoWAU3
GCTATGGGGGGTGCGGCGCAATCCGTTTCGGCCCGTACCCGGCACCCGTCCCGCCGCGCCGTATCCATCATGGTCACCGCAATACTGCTCATTCTGTTCTCAGCGTTGCCTGCCGGCGCCATGATCCGCCGTCCGACGTATCATCCACTCCCGGTGACCAACGTTTCGTACGAGACCGGCGCGGTGAGCGGCGTCGGGCGGCAGACCGACCTGACAATCACTGACAAAGGACCGGGGATCCTGCACGTCCAGTCAATCTCGGTGGACGGTGAGCGCCTCCTGGATCAGAACTCCCACCTCCGGATCGCGCCAGGGCGACGTCAAAGTAGGTACGGCGTGGCGTCTTGAGTTTGTGGTCGGCTACTGCTAGGGGTCGGGCCGCGAAGGGCCCTGGAACGCGGCAGACGCGGCACCTACAGGAAGATCTGAGTTCTCACGCAAAGGTCTTCCAGAAGCAGGTGCCGCGTCCGTGTCTGTAGTGTCCCCCATGTTGTGGCTTGAGTGTCAGCAGGAGCAGGTCGAGGTCTCGACAGCCGCGCAGGTCGCGGGGCTGGTCGCGGTGTTGCGGCGGGTACCGGACTGGCGCGACCCGCGGGGTGTTCGCTACGAGCTCGCGCCGGTCCTGGCGTTGTGGGTCGCGGGCAACATCGCAGGTCACGACACCACCGTGGCGGTGTGGGAGTGGGCCTGCGCCCTCCCGGTCGGGGTGCTGGCCGGCCTCGGGTTCCCTCGTCGGGTGCCGTCGGAGCGCACGATCCGGCGGATCGTGGAGGA
>NZ_CDWWXB010000152.1:0-8295 GCF_977971855.1 Frankia sp. CoWAU3
TCTAGGAAACTCCCGCTAGAGATACAGACCCGTCAGGCCGTCGTCCAACCGCTCCGCCGCGACGGCGTGCACGTCCCGCTCCCGCAGCAGAACGTAGGTGGTCGAGTGCAGCTCCACCTCGGCCCGGTCCTCGGGGTCGAACAACACCCGATCGCCAACCTGGATGGTCCGCACGGCCGTCCCCACCGCGACGACGTCCGCCCAGGACAGGCGCTTCCCCATATGCGCGGTCGGGGGGATGACGATGCCCGCCTTCGACCGCCGGCCCACGGCATCCTCACGCGGCTCGACCAGCACGCGGTCGTGCAGGAGCCTGATTGGCAGCGCGCCGGACTGCATGACACCCGATTGCGTGCCCACCCCAGCCGCGCCGACCCCGTTGACACCGCTGGACACAACGTTCACAGGGTCGGACACTACCCGCCTTCCAATCACCGGTGACACCCCAGGCGGCATTTCACGACCGCCCGATCGACCGACCACGTCCGCCGGCCGCGACTTTCCACGCCTCCCGGCCGGCATCCACGCACCCCACACCTCCTCACCGGAGGGGCCCGCCCGGCCGTCCTGATTCCCCGCCAACGTTCCGCCCGGGAATGCCCTCGGGTGACGGGACGCGACGAAGAACGCGATACCCCCACTTCGCCTTATCGGAGCAGAGCCAGCCGAACCTCCCCGGATGGGGAATGGTCTCCCAACGCGGTATAAGCTGCCGCCCATCGCCGCCCGGGCTGGCGCTGACGGGGGCGAGCCGGTCACCCCTCGATCGTCCGTTGGCGCCCAGGTAACCGTCGGCACGTAACGAACCTCAGGGATGGGGCAGGATCATGGCACTGCGTATCAGCGTCGACCTCGATGGGCTACGGTGGGCCGATCTGTTCCGCTTCGTCGATCTCGCCCGCAGCGGCGGCATCAGCGCGGAGGACCAGGTTGACGTCATCACCTACGGCAGTGACCCGATGTCGGTCAGCCTGTCGGCCCGCATCTACCCGGCATCCGAGGGGTTCCTCTCCACGGAGCAGTCGGACACCTCCGGCGACAGCATGCGCGGCGCCCCGCTCTCGATCAGCCCCGGGGCCGGCAGTCCCAACGGCTCGGAGTTCGCCTACGACGGTCCCACCGACCGCGCGGCCTCGGCCAACGGTGCCCACTACCCGGCGTTCGACAACGCCGCGGACCGTGCGGTCCCGCAGAGCAGCAACGGCCTGCCGTCCTCCTACGGACCCGGGTACGACGGACCCGCCGAGCGGGGCACCCAGGCGGCGGGGGGTGGGCACTATCCCGCGTTCGACGGCCAGCCCGACCGCATGCCGCCGGGTGCCGGCGGGCAGTTCGCGGGTTTCGAGCCGTTCGACCGGTCCGCGCCGGGCAAGGAACCCGGAGGTGCCCCCGGGCAGGTCGAAAGTCCCTACATCGAGGAGTTCGCCAGGCTTCAGGAGGGTCTGATGCGGCAGGTCCGCCGCACGGACGAGGTCCGGCCGGACCGGTCCTGATCTGCGATCAGCGCCTCCCCGCGGCCACGCCGTCCGGACTCCGGCTCGTACTCCGGCTCGGCATGACCATGCGGCCCGTCCCGGCGAACCCACTTCCCGCCCTCACCGCACGTAAGGGAGAGGGAACCATCAGCGGCATCTGGCACCGCGGGTCAGAAACGGAACGTGAGTCAGCGGTGACGGTAAACCCGAACGGGCTACACCCTTCGTGCCCGTTGGCCCGCTATGGTGCATGCTGCCGGTGATGGAGGATCCGCGCCTTGCTGACGTCGAGCAATATCACGGGCGACTGCGCTCGGAGCTCGACATCATCGCCCGTGGGCCGGTCCTGGCCGGCCCGAAGATCGTCGAGCATATTCACTCGCTGATCACCCTCATCGACCTTCATCAGCCGAATGAGTTCGACCTCTGCCTGAGCTGCGACCGTCTCTGGCCCTGCGCGTCGATCATCGCGATCACCGGCATGTCGCCGGGCGCCGCACCGGACAGCCGGGCGGTTGACGAGGCCAGGATGTTCCCTCCGGCGCGCCCCGCGGCCAGACCGCCCGCGCCGCAGTCGCCCCCGCCACCGCAGTCACCCCCGCCACCGCAGTCACCGGTCAGGCCGCCTGTCCCGGTTCCTGGACAGTTCCCCGAGCCGATGCCCGGGGCGGCTGCCCACCTGCCCATGGGGTCCCCGGCAGACTCCGACCACCCGCCGTCCGGCGGATACTCCGACCGTTCGGGCTACCCGCCCCCGGCCGCCCATCCCGCCCAGCGGGGTGCTCCGCGGCCAACCGGTGCCCGGCCACGACTGCCCGGCCGGCGGCAACATGCTCCCAACGGATACTCCTCGGACCGGCATCCGACGGGCGGGTACCCCACGGACCGGGACCGGTCCGCCGCGGACGGCTGCCCGCCGGCCGTAAACCCGTCGGTAGGCCGGGACGATGTCGTCGTGCCGTCATCCCGGCCCGCTCCCTCGATCTCCGGCCCGGTCGAGATGGCCACGGCCAGGGCCGAGACGCCGCGCCCGATGACCGGAACCGGGCCAGGCGGCCCGTCGGACCCCGGTCCCGCGGTGCCGGGGCCCGGACGCCGCCAGGGCCGGCCATCACCCCAGCCGGGGCCGACGCCGCCGGAATCCACCCGGTCGGGATCTATGCGGCCGGGATCCACACACCGCGGGCAGCCCGACCGCGGACGGCCGGGCCCGGCCGAGTCCCCGGGACGCCCCGCGGAGAACGGGGCGAGAGCCTGGGCAGACCGTCCCCGAGCACCGCGGCGGCGCGCGGAACCGGGTGGGCAGCCGACGAGGGACCAGCCCGGCCCACGGCCCATCGGCCGTCCCGACCACCCCGGGCCGGCCTTCGATCGGAACCCGACCCCGCCCGACGGGCGCGCCCCGGACGGAACCGGTGGTGTACCGCATGGCTCCGGTAGCCGGTACGCGCAACCTGGGATCGACCCGCCGAACTCGTCACACCCCGGTCGGGCTGCCATGCCGCGAACAGCCGCGCGAGCGGATGCGGATGCGGACATGGTGCCGTCCCCCCGCAGCGATCTGTCGGCGGCGGCGGCCCGCATCGACCAGACCGCGGTCGACGAGGTCACGCGGGCCTGGATGGCTCGCCGCGAGTCGGTGCTGGACGGCATCGACGTCATCTGACGCCATCCCCGACGCGGTCACCCGCCCGGCCGTCCCAGCGGGGGAGGCCGACCCGCCCCGGCCCGGCACCCCGGCCCGGCACCCCGGCCCGGCACCCGGCGGGGGAAGCGCCGATGCCGTCCTCGGCGCGTCGCGTCGCCCGGACGTCCCGGTCGCGGTATCCAGATGCGTCGCGTGGCCGTTGCCCGGCTCGACGACCACAGAGGGTCAGGTTTGGGGGGGCGGTCATGGTGGCAGTAACGCGACGCGGCAGACCCCCGCACCGGAACGACGACCGTGACTGACAATCCCCCGGAAGGTGAGGCGTGGCCGAAGCTCTCAGCGCACGCTTCGACCTGCCCGCCGATCCCCGCGCCGCCAGCCGAGCCCGCCGGCTGGTCACCGAGCTGCTCGCCGCTTGGGGCCGCCCGGAGACCGTCGAGGTCGCGCAGCTACTCGTCAGTGAGGTCGTGACGAACGCGGTGCGCTTCGTCGGCGCCCGCGCCGCCCTGTGCCTCACACTGTCCCTGCGCGACGACCGGATCCGCATCGCGGTCGACGACGGAAGCTCGCTGTGGCCGGTGCTGAAGCCCGCCCACGACGACGACGAGTCGGGCCGGGGCCTGCATCTGGTCGCCGCGCTGGCAATGCAGTGGGGCGTCGTCGAGGTACCGGATACCCGGGGGTCAGGCAAGCAGGTCTGGTTCGACCTGCCACGCCAACAGGATCCGATCGAGGCGGTCTGCGGCTCCTGACCGGGGCCGCCGACCGATTCCTCCCGAAGCGTCGTCGCGCGACTTCCGGTGGCCAGGTTGGCAATGAGACTGCTTCAGCTGCTGTTCAGCCAAGCCGCATACCGTCAAGCCGCGTACCGTGACGTACGTCTCCTCTGCATCACGACCGTGACCGCGCCTGTCGATCCTACGGGGGTAGTCATCGAGACTCCGGTCCTGCTCGGCGCTGTCAGCGCCGGGAGCGCCGCCACGCCCGCGCCCCCGCTTCCACCGCCGGTGGTGCTGACCCGGCAGCTACTACGACGCTCCGGTGCCCACCCGAGCGACGACTCCGACGACGTGGCTGCAACGACACCGAGCTCTGCAACGACACCGAGGGGCGAGCTCGTCGCATCCCCGGCCGGTGACGTCCACGTCTTCGCCGAACCGCTCGCGCTCCGTCTCGGACCGGTTCGATCGTCCCGCTCCCGGCGGCGCAACGTCCTGCTCGCCGGCGTGCTCGCCATGCCCCTCACCATCCTGGCCGTGCGCTTCCGCGGCGACATGGCCTCACGGCTGGCCGGCGTTCCCGCGCCCCGCTGGCACTGGCTCGTCATCTGCGCGCTTTCCTCGGTCCTGTTCTACTTCGCCAACGGCCTGTCCATGCGGGCGGCCAGCGGCCTGCGGATCGAGCTACGCACCGTGACCGGTCTGCAGGTCGCGGCAGCGGCGGCAAACCGGATCGTGCCCGCGGGTCTCGGGGCCATCGCGATCCATCTGCGTTTCCTGGAACGGCGCGGGATGACGCGTCCCGCGGCCCTGGCGGCCATCACGTCGATCAAGGTGGCCGGCGGGGTGGCGCACCTCGGGGGCATCGTCCTGGTCGCCGGCACCCTCAGCGACTCGGGCATCGGGGCGGCCGTGGCCAACCCGCTGCGGTCCACTGTCCAGGGGCTCGGGCCGGGGCCGTTCGTGCTCGGCTGTGGGGCGGTCTGCGCGCTCGTGACGGGCACCGTGGCCCATCCACGGATCCGGTCGAAGGCCCGGCCGGCGGTGCGGGCCTTCGACACCCATCTGAAGATCCTCGCCCATTCCCCGTGCCGGGCTCTGCTGCTGCTGCTGTCCCAAACAGGGACACGCTTCTTCCAGATCCTCGCGCTCGCCTGCACGGTCTGGGCATTCGGCACCAGCATGACGTTGCTGTCCGTTGCCGTAGTCTACCTCATCGGCTCGATGGTAGCCGGCGCGGCGCCGACAGCCGGCGGCATCGGCGCGATCGAACCGGCACTGGCCTTCGGGCTCGCGGCCGCGGGCGGTACGGCGGCGTCCATGTTCACCGCGGTCCTCGTCTACCGCCTGATCAGCTTCTGGCTGCCGGTGCTGCCGGGGTTCCTCATGCTGGCCTGGCTGCGCCGCACCGGCGACCTGTAGGCGGGGGGCGCGACCGGCCCGGGAGCGGCCCAGGCGGGCGGGTGGGCCGCTCACCCGCGCCGGGACGACCGGCGACGACGGCGATGACGGATCCCACCCACCAGGAGCAGCACACCTCCACCCACGAGAACGACCCGCTCCCAGCGCACCACCCGGACCACGGTGGCGCCGCCAGAGGGGCCGGGCACCGCCCTGCCGTCCAGCGCACCCCCGGTCAGCGTGCCCGCGTCCCCCCGCCGGGCCACGCCATCGGCTCCGACGCCGGCTTCCAGTTCGGGAAGCGCCGGCCCCGGGCCGATCCCGAGGACCGGACCGTACCTGTGGCGCAGTTCGGCGGTCTTCACCCGCAGCTGCATCTGGGCCCGCTCGGCGACGCGGCGCGGGCTGACGATCTCCGTGATGGAATCGATCGTCTCCGCCAGTTCGGCGCGGGTCTCTTCGATCTGCTGCTGGATCACGGCCGGGTCCTGCGGCACCGATGTCACCCTTTCGTCCGTTGCGAATGGCGGACGCGCTCCCGCGGCTGGCGTCGATCGGCGTCGATCGGCGTCGATGGACGCCACGGACATCTCCGTCGGGTGCGACCGGCCTGCAACGATCGTGCCAGACACATCACCGCCCGGCGAGACCAAACCGCCAGTGGCGCGACACGTCACGCGGGCGCACTGACGCACGGCGTCTCGCCCCGTCCGGTCCCGGTCTCCGTACCACGCAGCTGGCGCAGCTGGCGCCGCAGGCGGAAGCGACTGCACACCGGAATCCGTCCGGCGGGACATTACGCTGAACGTTGTGCGCGACGGCCAGCGGTGCTCTGGCCCGGGTGGACATCGCCCCGGGCGACTCCCACCATCAGCACCTGCCGCGGTCAGGCGGACACGTTTTCCGTGGCCCCGATCCGTCCTGCCCAGCCCTGCCCTGGAGCGTCATGGCCCCAGTCCATCATCCTCGTCACGACACGGGTTCCCGTCACGACACGGTTCCCCGTCTGGACAGTTCCCCCCGTCGCGCTCCCGGCGGCGCAGTCCGGCGCTGGCC
Source organism: Frankia sp. CoWAU3 (assembly GCF_977971855.1). Classification (NCBI taxonomy): domain Bacteria; kingdom Bacillati; phylum Actinomycetota; class Actinomycetes; order Frankiales; family Frankiaceae; genus Frankia; species Frankia sp. CoWAU3. The sequence goes on from NZ_CDWWXB010000152.1 coordinate 6,300, forward strand.
GGAACCATTGCCACGGTCCTGGTCGCTTCCTCGATGGCGCTGCTCACCGCCTGCGCCGGCTCGGGAACCGACACCGGAGTGAAGATCGTCGATGTGGGCAACGGCGGCGACGGCAGCCTGCACGGCACCGTCCCGGCCAGGCGGCTGGCCAAGCCGGCCCTCAACCTCACCGACACCGACGGCCGTCCCTTCGACCTGCGCACACGCACGCAGGGGAAGATCACCATGCTGTTCTTCGGCTACACCCACTGTCCGGACGTCTGCCCGACCACGATGGCGGACCTCGCGTCGGCACTCGGCGAGGTGAAACCGGACGTGCGTGACCAGGTGACGGTCGTCTTCGTGACGACCGACCCTGATCGGGATACGGGGGCGGTCCTCAGCCGTTGGCTTGAACAGTTCAACGCAACCTTCATCGGCGTCCGCGGCCCGTTCGACCGGATCCGTACCGAGGCCGAGGCCTTGGGCGTTCCCCTGGAGAAACCGGAGGTCCAGGCCGACGGCTCCGTTCTGGTCACCCATGGCGCCCAGGTCATCGTCTTCTCTCGGGATGACAGGATCCGCGCGCTGTACCTGGCGGGGACCAGCGTCCAGGAATACATCGACGACCTGCCCACACTGACCGCCAAGCGGTCCGGATCAGAAGAAGCACGGTCTTGAATCCGATCACCTACAGCCTTGTCACCCCCATGCAGCCGGCCAGTCGCGCCGTCTCCACAGTGTTGCGCCTCGGCCTCGGCGTGGTCTGGCTGGTCGCCGGGCTGTTGAAGGTCAACGACCCGGACGGGATGGTGCGCTCCGTGCGGGCGTTCCGCATCCTGCCCGATGCCCTCGTGCAGCCGATCGCGTACGGCGTCCCGTTCCTGGAGATCGCCTTGGGGATGCTGCTCGTCGTGGGGCTCGCCGTGCGGCTGTCCGCCTTCGTGTCCGCGGTGATGTTCGCCGTCTACATCGCAGCGATCGCGTCGGCCGCCGCCCGGGGGCTGCGGATTGACTGCGGCTGCTTCTCCTCCGGGGGTGATCTCACTGCCGACGCCCCGACTCACTACACCTCCGAGCTGATCCGCGACAGCCTGCTGCTCGCCGCCGCCGGGCTGCTGGCCTGGCGGCCGAGCGGCTACCTGGCGGTGGACCGTCTCCTCGACCAACCAGTGAACGATCTTTCCGGGAGTACCGCTGATGGCTGCGAAGTCGAAGAAGGCACCGTTGACGACCGGCGGTAGGGCCCCTGGCGGCGGCGCGAGGCCCGACGCGACCCCCCCGGCAGGTGGAGGCAAGACGGTCAGCGGACAGGAGCGACGGGCCAAGGCCGCGGCGGCGCGGGCCGCGGCGGCAGCGCGGGAACGGCGACGGCGGCGCGGCATCATCACCGGCGTGGTGCTGGCCGTTCTCGTCCTAGTCGGCGTGATTGGCTTCGCCGTCCAGAACTCCCGCGAGGAGTCGAAGCCGGTGGTCCTGCCAGCGAGCGCCACCGGCACCGATCACGGCATCGTCGCCGGCAAGGCGTCCGCGCCGGTCACCGTCGACCTGTACGAGGATTTCCAGTGCCCCATCTGCGGGACGCTGGAGAAGACAACCGGGCCGACCATCGGCAAGCTCCTTGACGACGGCAAAATCAAGATCGATTACCACATGATGTCGTTCATCGGGCCGGAGTCGAAGCGGGCAGCGAACGCGGCGGCGGCAGCCGCCAACGAGGGCGGGTTCCGGCAGTTGCACGATGTGCTGTACGCGAACCAGCCCGAGGAGCGCACCGGCGGCTTCACCAACGACACGCTCATCACGCTCGGGGCGAAAGCGGGGCTGACCTCGCAGGCGTACCGGAAAGCGGTCAACGAGGGGACCTACGACGGGTACGTCGCCAAGGTTGACGAGGACGCATCGAAGGCCGGCGTCACCGGCACGCCGACCGTCTTCGTCAACGGCAAGCGGCTGTCCGGGGAGCAGCTCACCCCGGAGGGCTTCCGCGCGGCGGTCGACGCGGCAGCCTAATGAG
>NZ_CDWWXB010000153.1:0-6943 GCF_977971855.1 Frankia sp. CoWAU3
GAAACCAGGATCAACAGAAGGCCGCTTCACGTCACGGCGACACGCCGGCCCACCCCAAACCACCAGCGACTATCACACAGAGTGACACCCGAAGGTTAAACGACAAGCTTAGAGCATCGCGCCGACGGTTCCGGACACCCGTGTCACCGGGCCCGAGCCTTCGCCGCCGCATCGTTCCGGTCACCTCTCCCCACATCCCCTACCTTGGCTCGCCCCGCGGCGCGCCGCGGGTTTTCTCCCGGCTCACCACCGTGGTGGGGACCGTGCACGCGGGTACGGTCAAGCTTGTGAACGGCGAGAACACCGTTACCGACAGCGAGAACACCGTGACCAAGGAAGCGAGCGGTGAGGTGGCCGGTCCGTGGGAACGGCGGTTGCACATCGTCACCGGCAAGGGCGGGACCGGCAAGACGACCGTGGCCGGCGCGCTGGCCGTGGCGCTTGCGAGCGGTGGTCGTCGAGTCCTACTCACCGAGGTCGAGGGTCGGCAGCAGATCGCGCAGCTGTTCGACACCCCTCCGTTGCCCTACCGGGAGCGCAAGGTGGCCAGCGCCCCCGGCGGCGGGGAGGTGTTCGCGTTGGCGATCGACGCGGATGAGGCCCTGCTGGAGTATCTGGAGATGTTCTACAACCTGCGGCGGGCCGGGAGGGCCCTGGACAGGATCGGCGCGGTGGACTTCGCCACGACCATCGCTCCCGGGGTTCGCGACGTGCTGCTCACCGGCAAGGTCAAGGAGGCGGTCAACCGGCCCGACGCCACCCGCCCGGGAGGGCTGGCCTACGACGCGGTGGTGCTCGACGCGCCGCCCACCGGCCGGATCACCCGGTTTCTCAATGTCACCGCGGAGGTGGCGGGGCTGGCCAAGGTCGGGCCGATCCGGGCCCAGGCCGACAGCGTGATGGCCGTGCTGGCGCCCGATCGGGCCGCCGTGCATCTGGTCACCCTCCTCGAGGAGATGCCGGTGCAGGAGACGGTGGACGGCGTGGCCGAGCTGACCCGCGCCGGCCTGCCGCTCGGCGGTGTGGTGGTCAACATGACCCGCCCACCCCTGCTGCGCGCGAAGGAGTCCCGTCTGGCCCGGCGCGGGGAGCTGGACCGGGAGGAGATTGCCGCCGGGATCAAGGAGGCTGGGATGGAGCCCACCCCTGAGCTGGTCGAGGCGCTGGCCTGGGAGGCGGCCCAGCACGCCGATCGCGTCGCGCTGGAGGCGGCTGAGCGTGCGGAGATTGCCGGGCTCGGTCGTCCCGTGTATGAGGTGCCGCTGGTCGCGGATGGCGTCGACCTCGGCACCGTCTACCGGTTCGCGGAGATGCTGCGGGCGCAGCAGATGGTGGCATGAGCCCCGCGCGCCCGTCACCCGGTGCACCACGGCGGGAACCCGGGGCGCCGTCCGCCGGGCGGCGAAGGCCGGCAGCGGGGAGCGTCCGGCAGCCGGCGGCGCGTCGCGGCGGGGTGGGAGCGCGCCGGACGCGTCCGCATCCGGCCGGCGTGCCACTGCTCGACGTCGACGCGATGCTCGACACGGAACGGATCGTGGTCTGCTGTGGCTCGGGTGGGGTCGGCAAGACGACCATGGCCGCGGCGCTCGCGCTGCGGGCGGCCGAGCGCGGGCGCGACGTCGTCGTCCTGACGATCGACCCGGCGCGGCGACTCGCCCAGGCCCTGGGCCTGACCGCGCTCGACAACACCCCACGCGAGGTGGTCGGGGTCGACGGTGCCGCCGGTGGTCGTCTCGACGCGATGATGCTGGACATGAAGCGGACGTTCGACGAGATCGTCCTGGCGCACAGCACCTCCGAGCGGGCCGAGGCCCTCCTTGCCAACCCCTTCTACCAGTCGCTGTCGTCCTCCTTCGCCGGCACCCAGGAGTACATGGCGATGGAGAAGCTCGGCCAGCTCGACGCCACCGGCACGTGGGATCTGATCGTGGTCGATACGCCCCCGACCCGGTCGGCGCTGGACTTCCTCGATGCTCCGACGAGGCTCGGGGCCTTCCTCGATGGAAGGCTGCTACGACTGTTGCTCGCGCCGGCGAAGGCCGGCGGGCGGGCGTACGTGAAGGTGCTCGGCGCCGGCCTCGGCGTGTTCACCCGAGTCCTCACCAAGGTGCTCGGCGCCCAGCTGCTGACCGACGTCAGCCAGTTCGTGGCGGCGCTGGAGACGATGTTCGGTGGCTTCCGGGCGCGGGCGGAGGAGACCTACCGCCTGCTCGGCGATCCCGGCACCTCGTTCATCGTGGTCGCAGCGCCCGAGGCCGCGGCGCTACGGGAGGCGTCCTACTTCGTCGATCGGCTCGATGCGGAGGGGATGCCCCTCGCCGGACTGGTCGTGAACCGGATGCACCACAGCGATGCCGAGGCGCTCAACATCGAGCGCAGCCTTGCCGCCGCCGAGAACCTCGAGGAGCATGGGGAGCATCCGCTTGCCGCCGCGGTGCTGCGCATCCACGCCGATCGGGTCCGGTTGGCGAGCCGGGAGGCGCGGCTGCGGGAGCGGTTCACCAGCGCCCACCCCGACACCCCGATAGTGGGGGTGGAGGCGTTGTCGGAAGACGTGCACGATCTCGTCGGACTGCGGGAGATCGGCGATGCGCTTGCGCGTGACGAACGGCTGGATCGGACCGCTTGATCAGCTTGATCAGTGAGCCCGGTTCATCCGAGTGAGAGAACGCGGTCGGCAGCGGATGTGCGTGATCCCGGACCGGGACGGCGTTGTCCTCGGGCGGGGGATAGCCGGCGAAGGATCCGATCGGCCTTGGGGACTGGTCGGACCACCGCTGAATCAGCCGGCGGAGGCCGATCTGTGGTCGGCCTGGGCGTCCGTGAGCAGCTTCCGCCAGGACGTGACGTCTGGGCGGCGGCGTAGCAGCGCGCGACGTTCCCGTTCGGTCATGCCCCCCCAGACGCCGAACTCGACGTGGTTGTCGAGAGCGTCCGCGAGGCACTCGGTGCGGACAGCGCAGCCGAAGCACCGGGTCTTCACCCGGTTCTGGGCGGCGCCCTGGACGAACAGCTCATCCGGGTCGAGGTCGCGACAGGCGGCGTGAGCCGTCCAGTCGCCGTCGATGGCGGAACCCACGAGATGGGTCGTGTTGGCACGGCGTGGCGTGCTGACGGTGGAGGTCAGGCTTCTGGTCATGCCACCTGCCTTTCTTCTCGAGTCCGGGTCAGGGGGCCCGTGCGGGTGGTGACGTGGCGTTGACCCGAAACCGTACGGAGTGGCGTGGCCACGGCACAGACCCCACACGGGTGGTTGTCCAAATGACTAGTCCGGGCCATTGATCCGGATCGCCATGGTAGTGCGGTCTGTGACCTCCGTATGTCTGTTGCGTGACAATGAGGTATCGACTCAGAAATAATGTGGGTTTTTCATCGCTTCGTTTCCGTTTTGACGAGATTGCCCTACTGTGGGGCTGGAATCGCGATGACGCCCGAAGGTGGAGGTATGGAGCGTGGGCGGCGGGGCAGCGGGTGTGGAGGTTGTCACGGTCGTCCGGGGCGCGCCCGGGACCGGCAGGGTCGCCTGCCGGGGCTGGAACTGCGGCGTCCCAGCTCACGGCATTATCGGCTGCGATGGGCCGCCGCCTTGTGGCGTTCGTGGAAATCGGGGCGGCGGGGGTGGCGCTTGTTGATCAAATGTTGGCCCGTATGCTCCGACGGGTGTCCCAGCCTGGCTGGACGGAGGTCCCTGGATGACCGCGCCCCCTGGGCACCCCACGCCCGGTCGTGGGCGGTTCGAGGATTCCGCCCGCGACCGTGTATCGGGGCGCCCGTACGGGCCTGACGAACTCCGCTTCGGCGACGTCGACCGGCCCGAGCCTCGTCCCATCGCATCATCGGCCCGCCGGCTGGGGTTCGTGGCCACGCGGCTGCTCGGCGCCGGCGTGATCAGCGTGGTGGCGGGGGTGCTCGTCGGCATGCTGGCCCTGCCGGTGGTGGGAGCGGCCGGACTGACCGTCAAGGGCGGCGCGGACGACTTCCTCGACCTGCCGGCCAACCTGGCGGTCCCCCCGCTGGCCCAGGCGTCGCGCGTCCTCGACGCGCGGGGGAACGTCCTCGCCGTGCTGCGCGGGGAGCAGGACCGTGAGGTCGTGTCCCTGGGCCGCGTTCCGCCGGTGATGCGTCAGGCGATCATCGACATCGAGGATTCCCGGTTCTACGAGCACGACGGGCTGGATTACAAGGGTCTCGTCCGGGCGTATCTCACCAACCGGGAGAACGGCGAGGTCACCCAGGGCGGCTCGACCCTGACCCAGCAGTACGTCAAGAACGTTCTTCTGATGTCCGCGACGACGGCTGAGGCGAAGAAGGCCGCGACCGAGCAGACCGTCCAGCGCAAGCTTCGGGAGGCGCGTTATGCGCTGTACCTCGAAGCCCATCTGAGCAAGGACGAGATCCTCGAGCGTTATCTCAACATCGCCTACTTCGGCGATGGTGCGTACGGCGTCCAGGTAGCCGCGCAGCACTACTTCAACGTCGACGTCGACAAGCTCACCCTGCCGCAGGCCGCGCTGCTGGCCGGCCTGGTGAAAAACCCGAACGCCTTCAACCCGGCGATACATCCGCAGGCGGCACGGGAGCGGCGCAACGTGGTCCTCGACCGCATGTTCGAACTTCATCACATCGACGCGGCGGCCTTTCATCAGGCGCACGATGGCGAGGTGGTGCTCAACCGGCAGCCCCACTCGGCCGATCCCTGCGCCGACTCGACCGCGCCGTTCTTCTGCGCCCTCGTGCGCCAGCGGCTGCTGAACGACAGATCCTTCGCCCCGACGGAGGAGGACGCGCGCAGACTGCTGTTCGAGGGCGGCCTCACGATCAGAACGACGCTGGACCCGGTGGCGCAACAGGCGGCGCAGTCGGCCGCGACCGAGGTCATCCCGATCGGGAACCGGGTGGCTGCGAGCGTCGCGATGGTGCAGCCGAACACCGGCCAGGTGCTCGCCCTGGCGATCAACAGGGTCTACGGACCGACGGCGGACGGACAGCCCGCCGCCCTGTCCACGGACTTCGTCCACACCAAGGAGATTTATCCCGTCGACGAGGACTCGTTCTCCCCGGGATCGACCTACAAGGTGTTCACTCTGATCTCCGCGCTCGAATCGGGACTACCGCTTTCCACGACGCTGCACGCCCCCCTCTGCTACCACTCGAAGGTCTTCCCGAACCCGGATCCCCAGGGCAAGAACTGCTACGGCAACGCCGATCCCAGCGAGGACGGTTTCTACTCGTTGACGACCGCAACCTGGTCATCGGTCAACACCTACTACATCCAGCTCGCCGAGAAGCTGGGCGTGCTGAAGACGGCCGAGGTGGCCCGCCGTATGGGCGTCACCTCGTGCCGGATCCGGCAGCACAACAACAACGATCCCGAATGCAGGGGGGTGGACGGGATCAGCCGGGTCGACGGCTCCTCCATCCTTGGATCCAACGAGATCAGCACCCTCGATCTGGCGACCGCCTACGCGACGTTGGCCGCGCGGGGCAGGAAGTGCGACGCGCGGGCCGTGCTCGCGATCACCCAGCGGGTGGGCGGGACGGACCGGCCGCTTCCCTTCGACACCGGCGCTCCCTGCCAGCAGGCGCTCGACCCGAAGATTGCGGACAAGGTCAGCGCCGTGCTGCAGGGGGTCATCAACCACGGGACGGCCAGCGGGAACGGGCAGATCGGCCGGCCGGCCGCCGGCAAGACCGGCACCGCGGAGGGGTTCAGCACCGCCTCCTTCGCGGGTTACATCCCCCAGCTCGCCGCGGCGGTGACCCTCGCGGACCCGCGCGGACCGACGTCGCATCCCCTGATTAATGTGAAGGGTCGCAACGTCTTCGGTGGCGGATATCCCGCCCAGGTGTGGTCCCGCACGATGATCCGGACGATCGCCGGCCTCGGGCTACCGGTCGAACCGCTGCCGACCCCGGACGACACCCAACCCGAGGTGCCGACGAAGGCACTGCCGGACGTGATCGGGCAGCCGCAGCAGGTCGCCGAGCAGACGCTCGTCCAGCTGGGCTTCCATGTCAGGTCGCAGCCGGTCCCGCATCCGGCGCCCCCCGGCACCGTCGTGGCGATGTCGCCCGCCCCGGGCAGCGAGGTCTCGCTCAACACCGAGGTCACCCTGCAGATCTCCGGGGGGCTGACCGGCACGGCCGTCCTGCCGGGTGGATCGACGCTACCCGGCTTCGGAGCGCTCGCCCAGTCGAATGACGGCCAACCGGCCGGGGGCGGCCAGCCGGGCACGGACCTGCGTCGGCAGCTGAACGCTTCAGGCGGCTCGGGGCCGTTGGACGGTACGGATGGCCGGGGCCAGGGCAGGCGCCGGCTGCGCTGACCGGCCCACGCGGGCCACGCGGCTCGTTCAGCCGCCCGCCAACCGGGCCTTCACGAGTGCGGCGACCCGGCCGCCGTCGGCCCGGCCGGCGACCGCGGCCTGCACGGACTTCATGGCGGGACCGATCGCTCGTGGACCGCTGACATCCAGACCCGCGAGTACCTGGTCGATGATCGTGGCCAGTTCGTCGTCGCCAAGCTGCTTCGGCAGGTACTCCTCGAGCACCTCGCCCTCGGCCCGCTCTCGGTCCGCCTGGTCGCCGCGACCGGCCGCGGCGTAGGCGTCGGCCGCCTCCCGGCGCTTCTTCACCTCGCGGGTCAGGACCTTCGAGACCTCCGCGTCGTCGAGGACCCGCGCGGAGCTGCCGGCCACCTCCGCATCCTTCACCGCGGCCAGGGCCAGCCGCAGAGTGGACGTCCGCAGCTCGTCACGGGACTTCATCGCGACGGTCAGATCGGCGCGCAGACGTTCCTTGAGGGTGCTCATAACCACCGGAGCCTATGGTCTGCGGGCAGGGTGGTCACGCCGGTTCCGTCGGCGGGGGGCCCGGTGGTGCGGGGCGCCCGGTGGTGCGCGGCGCGGCGCGCGGAACCGGGCCGGGTGGCGGCAGGTCACCG
>NZ_CDWWXB010000153.1:7114-8459 GCF_977971855.1 Frankia sp. CoWAU3
CGAGGACTCTCGTGGGTGTCGCGGCCGTGGGGGCGCTAGTGTCGGCCTACGGCGGGTTGTACGAGCGCACGGCGTACACCCTGCGGAGAGTGCGGATCCCGGTGCTGCTGGCCGGCGCGCGCCCCCTGCGCGTGCTGCACATCTCCGACCTGCATGTCACCCCCCGTCAGTACGGCAAGCTCGCCTGGTTGGGGGACCTGGCCCGGCTCGTCCCCGACCTGGTCGCCCTGACCGGTGACGTGCTGTCCGCGGCCGACGCCCGGGATCCCCTGCTTGCCGCGCTGGAGCCGCTCTACTCGTTTCCCGGGGTCTTCGTACCGGGGAACAACGACTACTTCGTCCCGACCCTGAAGCGCCCGCACCGCTACCTCCGGCGGGACGACGAGGCCCATCCCAGGGGCGCTCCGCTGGACTGGGCGGCTTTCGCCAGTGGTCTCGCCGCCAGCGGGTGGACCGAGCTGACCAACGTGCGGGCGGTCATCGAGGTCGGCGGTCGCCGGATCGACCTGCGTGGCGTGGACGACGCCCGGCTGCGCCGCGACCAGCTCGCGGTCGTGACCGGCCCCCCGGAGCCCGGTGTTGAGCTCGCGTTGGGACTTTCGCACACCCCGGAACCGCGGGTCCTCGACGCGTTCACAGCGGACGGGGTGGGGCTCACCCTTTCGGGGCACACGCACGGGGGTCAGATCCGGCTGCCCCGGGTCGGGGCGCTCGTGACCAACTGCGGGCTGGACCGGGCCCGGGTTCGTGGGCTGTCCCGTCACGAGGTCGACGGGCGGTTGTCCTGGCTGCACGTGTCGTCCGGGCTGGGCACGTCCCCGTTCGCGCCGCTGCGCCTCGGCTGCCGGCCGGAGGCGACCCTGCTCACCCTGGTGCCGGCCGGGGTACCGGCCGGCGACCCCACCCCGTCGGACCACTGAGCCGTCGGGTATGCTTCATCTCGGTCGCGGGGTGTGGCGCAGCTTGGTAGCGCGCTTCGTTCGGGACGAAGAGGTCGTGGGTTCGAATCCCGCCACCCCGACCAGATGACGCGTTGCAGCCCCGTCTCCCCAGCAGGGAGGCGGGGCTCTTGCCGCCCAGGGGGGTCGGCCGGTCCTTGAGCATCCTACCCGATTGCCCGTCCACCCCACGGCCGCTTTCCCTTACCCGTGTATCCTCCTCGGCCGCGGGCACCGAGCCGGCAGCTGGGCGCTGGCAGGGCACCGATCGGCCTGCTGCCGTCTTCGGTCGATCGCCGCCCTGCCGCGTTGCGCGGCTAGCGGGAGTTTCCTAGATGAGTTGATCTTTGGAGTCCGTTGAGCTGGCCGGTGGCTGGTTCAGGACGGTCTGACCTGGATCTTTGAGT
>NZ_CDWWXB010000154.1:0-2120 GCF_977971855.1 Frankia sp. CoWAU3
GGCGCAAGCCGGCATGATCACTGACCTGGGACTTCGGGGAGGTGCTGGATCTGACGGTGCACGAGGACCCACAGAACTACCTGTTCACCACGGGTCCGGTGCCCTTCCACTGGGACGGCGCGTTCGCCCGGCTCACGCCACGCTTCATCGTGTTCCGCTGCCTACGCGCTCCCGACCCGGATAGCGGCGGGGAGACGACTTTCTGCGACACCGCCCGCATCATTTCCGCCGCGCCTGCGCACCTGCGTGACACCTGGGCCGGCCTCCGGATCGACTACCAGACCGAAAAGATCAAGCACTACGGCGGACACATCGTGCAGGACCTCGTGGTGCCCCATGCCGTGACGGGTGTGCCGACTCTTCGTTTTGCCGAGGCGCTCGACCCGGCCGAATATCTCAATCCGCTGTTCCTCGACATCCACGGCGTCTCACGGACTGATCGCGAGGACTTTCTCGACGATCTTTCGGCCCGGCTCTACGACCCGTCCGTCAGCTACGCGCACGCATGGCGTTCCGGCGATGTCGTGATCGCGGACAACCATGCGCTGCTACACGGTCGACGGTCTTACTCGCTGGCCTCCTCGCGGCAACTCCAACGCATTCATGTGATCTGAGCCAAGATTCGAGGAAATGGAGAAGACATGCGGGATCATTACGACGTTATTATCGCCGGCGGCGGGCCGGCGGGCTCTACACTGGCCGCGCTGCTCGCCCGCACGTCGGACCTGAAAGTAGCGATCTTCGAGAAGGATGAGTTTCCGCGTGAGCACATCGGCGAGTCGTTCGCGCACCCGTTGATCCCGGTGCTGGCAGAGAGCGGAGCGCTCGCGAAGGTGCTGGCCAGCAACTGCTGGGTAAAGAAATTTGGCGGTATCTACAGCTGGGCGCGGCAGGGTCCGAGCCGGGCGTTCTTCGACCACGCGAACTGGGCGGTGGACGGGGTACACCGATGGGCGCTGCACGTCAACCGTTCAGAGTTCGACCAGATCCTGCTGGAACACGCCCGGGACCTCGGAGTCGACGTCACCACCGGGATGGCCGTCACCGACTTCGCCGCGGCAGCCAACGGCTGTCAGGTGACGCTCGCCGACGGCACCGCCGTGTCCGGCGCGTACTTCGTCGATGCCTCCGGTCGCTAGCAGAGCCTGGTCACCAAAAAGCCTCGCGAATGGTTGTCCGGCTACCGGAACATCGCGATCTGGCAGCACTACCTGGGCGGCCTTCCGGCCCAGGGGCTCGACGGCGACTGGAACATCTTCCGGGAGAAGAACCTCTCGCCGATCGGTTGCTTCGCGTTTCCCGACGGCTGGTGCTGGTACATCCCCGTCCCCAAGATTGTGAACGGGGAGCGGGTACTCACGCACTCGATCGGCATCGTGACGAGCCCGGAGGTGCTGAAGGAACCCGGGAAGGACTTCACGGACTCCGAGGTCTTTCTGCGCACCGTCCGCGGCGTGCCGCGGCTGGCCGACCTGGTGGCCGAGGTGACGCCGATCTCCGACCAGATGATGACGGTCACCAACTACTCCCGGGTCAATGAGCGCTTCGCCGACCTCGACCGGCGCTGGATCCTGATCGGCGATGCCTCCTACTTCGTGGACCCCCTCTTCTCGTCCGGGGTCGCGTTCGCGGCCAACCAGGCGGCCTCGGCGGCGCTGCTGCTGCGCACCACGCTGCGCGCCGAACTCTCCCCGGGTCTGGTGAGAGATCTGTGGCAGGACTACGACCACGAGTGGCACGGAATGGCCGAGGTGTTCGCGCTCTCGATTGATCAGTGCTATCACATGATCGGCGCGGACAACCCGGGCAGCGCATACTGGCACCGGCGCAATTCGAGTCCGCATCTGGACATGCCCGATCGGTCCTTCGACGCGCTGCTCAACACGGCGTTCACCCCCGACCTGCTCCTGATCATGACGCGCGGCACCGGCCGAATGTCCGACCTGGCGATCGACGGTCCGTACCAGCAGGCTCGCGCGCACGTGATGCTGACGGAACCGGAACCGGACGCCGTGCTGGTCGCCGCTCCCGGAGTCCGGATGCGGGCCGGCGTGGCGCTGGATGTCCCCGGCTTCAAAGCGGTGCTCCCACCGGCCGACCTCGAACTGGACACGCCCGCC
>NZ_CDWWXB010000154.1:2396-3243 GCF_977971855.1 Frankia sp. CoWAU3
ATGAGCACGACGATCACCACCGCTGCGAGCGCGATGAGGATGGCGCCCCACAGGAACGCCGTGGTGTAGCCATCGATCTGCGCCTGGTCGAGAAGCGCCTTCCCACCCCGCCCGTGATCGGCCAGGTAGTTGGTGACGGCCGTCGCGTAAACGGTGTTGAGCAACGCGGTTCCCAGCGCCCCGCCGATCTGCTGGGTCGTGTTGACCAGCGCGCTGGCCACCCCCGCGTCGTGTGGGGCGACCCCGATCAGCGCGAGGTTCGACAGGGGCACGAACGAGAAGCCCATGCCGATGCTGATCAGCAGCTCGGAGGGCAGGATGTGCACGACGTAGCTCGAATCCGTCCCGACCCCGAGGAGCAGCGCCATCCCGACCGCCGCGAGCGTCGTGCCGGTGCCGGCCAGCACCCGGGGTCCGACGCGCGGCAGGAACTGGCTGGCGAGCCCCGCGGAGACGATGATCCCGCCGCTGAACGGCAGGAACGCGAAGCCGGTCTTCAGGGCGCTGTAGCCGAGCGTCTGCTGGAAGTAGTACGTCAGGAACAGGAACATCGCGAACAGGCCGGCCCCGGTCAGCAGCGAGGCCAGGAACGAGCCGCCGCGGTTGCGCTCCCACGGCACCCGCAGCGGCAGCAGCGGCGCGCTGGTGCGGGACTCGACGACGACGAAGGCCACGAGCAGCACGGCCGCACCGGCCAGCAGCCCGATGGTGCGGGCGTCGCCCCAGCCATCCTCGGCGGCCACGGTGAAGCCGTAGACCAGGGCCACCAGGCCCGCGGTCACCGTCACCGCGCCAGGCAGGTCGTAGCGGGCCTCGCCCTCCGCCCGGCTCTCGCGCACCACCGGCA
>NZ_CDWWXB010000154.1:3652-4736 GCF_977971855.1 Frankia sp. CoWAU3
GCGCGAGGACCGCGGTGATGATCGCGATCGGCACGTTCACCAGCAGGCACCACCGCCAGGAGGCGTACTCGGTGAGCAGGCCGCCGACGATGAGACCGATCGCGGCGCCACCGCCGGAAATCGCTCCGTACACGCCGAACGCCTTGGCCCGCTCGTGGCTTTCGGTGAAGGCGACGGTGATCAGCGACAACGCGGCCGGCGCGAGCAGGGCCGCGAACGCGCCCTGCAGCGCCCGCGCGGCGAACAGCAGCCCGGCGTTCGGGGCCAGGCCGCCCAGCGCCGAGGCCAGCGCGAAACCGAGGAGTCCCCAGTTGAAGGCCCGCTTGCGCCCCAAGTAGTCGGCGACGCGCCCGCCGAGCAGCAGCAGACCGCCGAAGGCCACGGTGTACGCGGTGATGATCCACTGCCGGTTCGCGGTGGAGATGTCGAGATCGGCCTGCGCGTGCGGGATCGCGATGTTCATGATCGCGGTGTCGAGGACGACCATGAGCTGCGCGACAGCGATGATCCAGAGCGCGAGCCAGCGCCGTGGATCGGGCGAGCCGTCCGCCGCGTCCACCGGACGGTCCTCCGCCTGGTGGTCGAGGGTTGTGGTCACAGGGAAGCTCCTAGCCGGTCGGACCTGAAACGGGGACGAACGAACGCCACGAGTTCGCGCGAGGCGACCCGGTGCGGTGGGGATGGTGCCGGTGGGGATGGTGCCGGTGGACGGCGCCCCCGGGACCGGACGGTCCGTGGCGGCGTCGGTGACGCGGCGGTGGCAGGGACAGGGATATCGAACAGGAGTTCGAGCAGAGAATAGCTCAGGCGTTCGAGTTGACCCCGGACGGGGGTGTTTCGGGCCGGAGTTTCGTTCCGGGCCGGCCAGCCAGCAACGGCATGAGCACGTCGTCCACCATATGATCGACGAACGCATCGTCGAGCGGCTCGCCGGTGACGAGCAGGCGACAGAAAATCATCGCCACGACGATCTCCATGATCACGTCGAAATCGGCCGACACAGAGATCTCCCCCCGCTGCGAGGCCCGAGCGAACATGCAACGGCCGATCTTCGCCTTGTTCTGCAGAATGTTGGCCTGCACGA
>NZ_CDWWXB010000154.1:5165-5788 GCF_977971855.1 Frankia sp. CoWAU3
CCACTCGGCGGGGAAATCGGTTTTCACCCTTCCGTCTCGGACGCTTCTCCGGAGTCGACGCGCATGGCCGCGACGCCGAGGAGAAGGCGTAATGAACATTACCTGGACCAGAGAAACAGTACCGTACTGTACTGAAAATGCCAGCTCCCCACACCGTGTGGTGCTGGTCACATCCGCTACCCGTCACCCGTACCCGCGCCCGCGCCGCGTCGGCCCCGGCCCCGGCCCCGGCCCCGGCCGCAGGCTCCGGCTCCGGCCGTGATCCGGCTGTCCCGAACGGACAACGCCCGGGGCCGTCCGCCTGGAATGCCAGTGAACGCCAAGATCAAGGGATTCATCATGCGATCGGACGTTCGGAACGGTCAGAGCGGCAGGGCATGATGGCTGGCGGAGGCGAGAGTTCCGTCCCCGCGGACCCCTGCCCGGCCGATCCCCGTCCCGCGGACGGCCCTCCGGAAGGGAGATTGTCATCATCCGCTCCGCCCAGCACCGATTCCTCGCCGCTGCCGCCACCGGCGGCATGCTCGCACTCGGCCTGGGCCTGGCGGCGTGCTCCCGGCACGGCTCCACCCCTCGCCCCGCGTCGCCGACAGCGTCGGGCCCGGGTGGCCCGAACAGCGCAC
>NZ_CDWWXB010000154.1:5944-7310 GCF_977971855.1 Frankia sp. CoWAU3
CGTGCCCTACGCGCCGGTCTCGCCGGCACAGCGGCTGGATCTCTACCGCCCCTCCCCGCCGACCCCGACGGCGGGTGCCGAGGGGGCCCGGGTGGCCCCCGGGACGGTCCTGCCGGTGGTGCTCACGATCCACGGTGGCGCGTTCATGCTCGGCGACAAGCGGGACGACCTGCCGGTGGTCCGGGCACTCGTCCACGCCGGATACGCCGTCGCCAGCCTGAACTACCGGCTGTCCGGGGAGGCGAAGTTCCCGGCCGCGGTCCAGGACGTGAAGGCCTCCGTCCGCTGGCTGCGGGCCCACGCGGGCAGCTATGGCCTGGACCCCTCCCGCATCGCCGCGACCGGCGCGTCGGCCGGGGCCTACCTCGCGGTGATGCTGGGCACGACGAGCGGCGTGGCGATGTTCGACGACCCGGATCTCGGCAACCCCGGGGTGTCCAGCGACGTCCAGGCCGTCGTCGACTTCTATGGCCCGGTGAACTTCGCCTCGATGGACGCCCAGCTGCGCGCGAACGAGCGGTGCACCGTGGCCGACGCCCAGCACGACCGGCCCCACTCGCCGGAGTCGCGGTTCCTCGGCCGCACCGTGACAGCCGTGCCCCAGCTGGTACGGGTGGCGAGCCCCCTGAACTACCTGAGCCGCGGGCCGCTGCCGCCGTTCCTGATCGAGCACGGGGACGCGGACTGCACGGTCCCCCACCAGCAGTCGCTGGAACTCGCCCACGCACTGCGCGCCGCCGGAGCGCCGGCAGTGGACGTGACGATCGTGCCGGGCGCCGGCCACGGCGGTGCCTTCCCGACCCGGGAACGGATGGGCGTCGTTCTGGCGTTCCTGCACCGCACCATCGGCCGCTGACGGCCGGCACACCACCCGGCGCTCCATCGACCAACCACCTCTGCGACCTCAGGCCGCGGGCCATCCGGCAGGGTCATGACCGGCCGCAGGCCCCACCGCCTCACCCCGCGCGTCACGTCGCGGGGGTCACCTTCAGGCGGAACCATGGCAGTGGCGGGGGACACCACGGCGAGAGGGTGATGGCGATGCCGGACACCACGGCACGGCCGGACAGCGCGGGGTACGCGCGCCCCGCCGGGCCGGCGGGGCGCGCGTACCCCGCCGGGCAGGCCGTCGAGGTGGCGGACGCGGAGTCCGCCACCGGTGGGATCGTCGTCGGGGTCGACGGTTCACCCGCGTCCGTCGCCGCGATCCGGTGGGCCTGTGACGAGGCCGCCCGGCGCCTGGTCCCGGTGATCGCGGTACTGGTATGGGACGTCACGGGCGAACCGCGGCCGGTCTTCGAGACCGCGGCGAACGCCGACCGCGAGGGCCTGGCGCACGCCGCCACGCGGGTTCTGGACACCGCGC
>NZ_CDWWXB010000154.1:7846-8323 GCF_977971855.1 Frankia sp. CoWAU3
CCGGTGGTCGTCGGTGTGGACGGCTCGGCCCCCTCGCTCACGGCACTACGGTGGGCCGTCGAGGCGGCGATGCTCCGCAAGAGCGCCCTGCACGTCGTGCATGCCTGGCACCTGGACATCCCGATCTACCCGGGGAGCTACGCCGATATCGGATCGGTGCTGGCGGAGCAGGCCCAGCAGACCCTCGACCAGGCCGTCTCCACGATCGTCACCGAGCACGCCGGCGGGCTACCCATCCCCGTTATGAAGGAGACCGTCGCCGATGGCCCCGCCCATGCGCTGCTGCGGGCCTCGGCTGACGCGCAGCTGCTCGTGGTCGGCAGCCGCGGGCACGGCGGCTTCGCCGAACTTCTTCTCGGCTCGGTGAGCCACCAGTGCGTCCTGCACGCGCACTGCCCGGTGGCCGTGGTCAGGTAGCGGCGCGGCCCGTGGTCGGGAAACCGGCACGGTCCGTCCGGCGAGATCGATCAGCCGACG
>NZ_CDWWXB010000154.1:8637-9376 GCF_977971855.1 Frankia sp. CoWAU3
ATCCAGCCGATCCGGCCGATCCGGCGGTGTCCCACGAGCCGAGCAGGAAGGACGGAGTCAGGCGGACGTAGAGCTGGATCGCGGTGACCCCGGGCTGCACATATGCGGCGATCTGGTCGCGGCACTGCTCGGGCGTGCCGTGGATGAACAGGGCGTCAATGACCTCATCGGGTAGCGCCCGAGCGGCACCACGCTGGTCCCCGGCGGTCCAGCGCTCGTGGGACTCGGCGAGCCGTTCGCCGTTGCCGAGCCATTCGTGGAAGGCATGGTAGGGGGTCTGGTTGAGGATCCAGGTGAGGAACGGCCGGCTGTCGCGGCGGGCGACGTCCGGATCGGCGTTCGGGCTCACGAAGACCTTCACCACCAGCTCCTTGCCCGCTGGCTGCGGTCCGACGACGGCGCGGACCTTGATCAGATCTTCGGGGGACAACAGATTGGTGACGGCACCATCCCCCCTCGGTGAAGCCGAGCTTGAGCATGCCGGGTCGCAGCGCTCCCAGGATGACCTTCGGCGTCTCGGTCGGAGGATTCGGTATGGCGAAGCCGCGGATCGCGAACGTGTCGAAGGCGCCGGAGACCACCTCGCCGCGCAGCGCCCGGGTGAGGAAACGAAGCGTGTCCCGGGTCCGGCGGAAGGGCTCGTCGAACGGGATGCCGTTGAGGTCGGTCACGTGGGCGGGCACCGACGAACCGATGCCAAGGACAAGCCCGCCGAACGTCAGATCGGCCAGGGTCGCCG
>NZ_CDWWXB010000154.1:9735-10765 GCF_977971855.1 Frankia sp. CoWAU3
AAGTTCCCGCGCCCGTAAGCTCAGGCCGGGGGGCGCCGGCCCCAGGCCGCGATGATGCTGGGCCCGAGGTCGAGGAAGTCGGGATCGGCGAGCAGGGCCAGGGCCGAGTCGAGATCGGCGCGGGTGAGCAGGCCGCTGGCGACAAGGTAGTCGGCGGACTGGCTGAACGTCGCACGCCACAGGCGCCCGATCTCGTTGGAGCCGCCAACCGGGTAGTACGTGGCGTGCAGACCGGCGTCGACCAGGCCCGCTCGGGTCAGCGGCACCGGCAGCGTTCGCCCCCACCACAGGTCCGACCCGATCGACGACGCCATCGCCTGGCCGATCGCCTCGAAGGCGTGCCGGAATCCGTCGTGCGGTGACGAGTCAACCGGGGACAGCGCGAGATCCTCAGTGACCAGCCAGCCGCCCGGGGCCAGCCAGGAGACCAGCCGCCGCAGTACCTCCTCACGCTCGGGGATGTGCATGAGGACGGTGCGGGCATGGATGAGGTCGAAGGAGCCCGGCTCGAAGTCGTGGGTGCGCACGTCCGCTTGGACGATCCGCAGGTTCGACCGGCCGGTGTCGTCGAGGAAACTCGTGCTCACGTCGACCGCGGTCACCTCCCCGCCGGGGAACCGGTCGGCCAGCCAGTAGGCGACCGAACCCGCACCGGCACCGATTTCCAGGAACCGCCCTCCATCTGCGATTCCCCGCGCCTCGAGAACGGCGTGCGTGGCCGGGTCCACCTGTGATTCCAGCAGTTGCAGCCGACTGAGTTCCGTGGAGATGTCGTGGCTGAGGATGCCCTGGACGTATCCGACCGACGCGTCGGTCTCGGAACGCTGCGCAGCGACCACGTCTCGCGCCGGCGCCAAAGCCGCATCGAATTCCGTTGTACTGGTCATCGTCTCCCCTGGGCATGGTTCTGGGCCGGCTCCTGGCGGTCGCGGCCAAGTCCTAGACCTGTTGCGGACCAGCTCCGGTCCGGCACGGCGGTACCGATGTCTGTGCGGTTTCCACCATCGTACCTGGTTCCCCAGGGCTGCGC
>NZ_CDWWXB010000155.1:0-8138 GCF_977971855.1 Frankia sp. CoWAU3
GGACGGGCCCACCTTCGCGGAGTGGGATCGGCGCGCGACCTCGGTGGCCTACGGGCTACTGGCCCGCGGCGGGAGCACCGGGACGCGGGTGGCCCTGTTGTTCGAGGGCATGGACTGGGGGGCGTACGCGGTCGCCTATCTGGGGCTGCTCAAGGCGGGGGCCACTGCGGTGCACCTGAACACCGGCCTCGCGCCGGCCGAGGTCGCCCGTCGGCTGACGCAGTGCCGGGTCGCGGGGATCATCCACGCGCCGGCGCTGACCGCGCCCGCCGACTTCGGCGGCTGGACGGCGACTCCCGCCGACCTCGACTCGGGGATCACCGACCCGGTGCCGGTCGAGATCTCGCCACTCGACATCTCCGACATCCACTACACCTCGGGCACGACCGGACTGCCCAAGGCGTACCAGGTGCCGCACGGCAACCTGACCTACGGCCGTTCGCCGAGCTGGTTCAAGCAGTTCGGCGACGCCGAATACATGCTCGTGCCGATGGTCCTGGGCACCGGAACCAGCGCCACGGTCATCAACATCGCGCTGTCCTCGCCCGCGGTGGTCGTGCTTGTGGACCCGCGTTCGACGGAGCGGATGGGCGAACTGGCCGCATCGCTGCGCGTCGGCTCGGTCATGCTCACGCCGGTCATCGCGCTGGACATCATCGAGCGGAAGCTGACCGAACGCTACGACCTGTCCAGCGTGCACACGCTGGCGTGCGGCTCGGCGCCGCTGGCCCCGGCGACGGCGAACACCCTGCTCGCGATGTTTCCCGGCGTGAAGATCTCTACGGCCTGCTCGCAGTCCGAGGCAGGGCCGGCGCTGGTGGTGAACGTCTACGATCCCGAGTGCCCGACGAGCGTGGGCAGGCCGAGCCCGATCACGGAGTTGCAGATCGCGGACAAGCACGGCGAGCCCGCGCTGACTGGTGCCGTCGGCGAGATCTGGCTGCGCACGCCCGCGCCCAGGCGCACCTACCTCGACCTGCCGGAGATCACCGACGAGCTGCTGGTCGACGGCTGGCACCGCACCGGCGACCTGGGCCGCCTCGACGACGAGGGCCGGCTGCACCTGTTCGACCGGGTCGTGGATGTGATCCGGGTCGGCGGCGTGATGGTCTCCTCGCTGGAGGTGGAGGCGGCGGCGTACGGCTGCCCAGGGGTGCGCGAGTGCGCGGCGATCGGCGTGTCCGATCCGGTGGACGGCCAGCGCGTGCTGCTGGTCGCCCGCCTCGCGCCCTCGACGACGGTGGCCGAGCTCGAGGCGCACCTCGACGCGCGGCTGGACGAGCGTCGGCGGCCGGTGCGGATCGTGCTGTCCGGCCCGCTGCCTCGCACGCTCAACGGCAAGGTGCTCAAGCGCGAGCTGCGCGCGCAGTACGGCGCTCCCGGCCGTAGCCCCGCCGCGGACGTTGTCCATCAGCGGTCTGAGAACACGGGGGATATTTCATGGTGAGCCGGCGCGGATTCCTGGCCGTGAGCGCGGGCGCGGTGGGCGCATTCTCGCTCGGCGCCTGCAGCAGTTCGAGCAGCCCGAGCTCGTCTGCGTCCTCGGGCTCGGTCAAGCTCCGCGTAGCCGCTGCCGACACCACCGGTAGCTCAGGGCTCGATATCAGGACAATGGGATATGGCGCCAGCTATGTGGTGATGTACCACCTCTACGACTCGCTGGCCCATCTCACCGGCTCCGGGTACAGCCTCGGCCTGGCGTCGTCGGTTTCGTCCAACAGGGATGCCACGACGTGGACCATCAAGCTGCACGACGGCGCCACCTTCCACAACGGCGCCCCGGTGCGGGCCACCGACGTCGCCTTTACCTTCAAGACCCTGGCCTCGCCGCACAGCAACCGAGCCTCGGTCTTCGCGGTCATGGACACCGCCGCCATCACCACACCCGACGACCTGACCGTCGTCGTGCCGCTCAAGGCCGCCCGCGGCGACTTCGTCGAGTCGATCCTGGCGATCTTCTCGCCGATCATCCCTGCGGGCACGACGAACTTCAGCGTGGGCATCGGCTCCGGGCCGTTCAAGTACGCCGGGCAGAGCGAGGGCACGATCAAGCTGATGCGCAACGACTCCTACTGGGGCACCAGGCCGACGATCACCGAGCTCGACGTGGTGCAGATCGCCGACGCCGACACCAGGCTCAGTGCCCTGAAATCAGGGCAGGTGGACTACGCCGTCTCGATCAGCGCGGTCGGCGCGCAGGCCGCCGTGGCCAGTCCCGGCATCAACGTGATCCGCGGCGGGGCAGCGAACTCGAACGCACTGTCCTTCGCCATGAACACCACGCTCCCGCCGTTCAACGATCCGCGCGTGCCGCAGGCGGTGCGCATGACCGCCGACCGCAACGCGCTGATCCGGAACGCGCTGCTCGGCTTCGGCACCGTGGGCGACGACGTCGTGGGAAAGGGCTTGGGCGGCTATGACACGTCGCTGCCGCGGCGCGATCAGGATCAGGCCCAGGCCCGCGCTCTGTTCTCGGCGGCTGGGGTCAGCTCGCTCACCCTGGACACGGCGGAGATCGTACCAGGCATGACCAACGCCGCCCGCCTACTCGCGCAGCAGCTCTCGGCGGTCGGCGTGACGCTGAACCTCAACCAGATACCGCCACACTCTTACTATGCTGACCTGGCCGCGCTCGTCAAGCGGCCGTTCCAGGCCTTCTATTATGACAACCGGCCGATCGAGGTGCACCTCGGAGCGGTCACCGCGCCCGGGTCCCCCTTCAACGTGACCGGCCTGGGCAGGAGCTGGTGGACGAAGCTCGCCGCGGCGCAGGCCGAGCCGAACGCCACGCAGCGTGCCGCGCTGTTCGACGAGCTGCAGCAGTATCTCCACCGGTCCGGCGGCGACCTGCTCTGGGCCTTCCAGGAGGAGCTTGACGCGTCCCGCCCCGGGATCAGCAGGGTGCAGACCGTGCAGTCGACGCCGGTGTTCCGCACCGCCACGGTCACGGCGTGAGTCTCGTCCGAACCCTCGCCGGCAGGGTGCTCTCCGCGCTGGGCACCCTGCTCGGCGTGTCCCTGTTGTTGTTCGGGTGCTGCAACCTGGTGCCGGGTAAGACCGCCACGGCCGTGCTCGGCCCAGGAGCGAGCGCCGTCCAGATCGCGCAGTTCAACCATGCGGCCGGGCTGGACCGGCCGCTGGTCTCGCAGTACCTGGCCTGGCTCGGGCGCGCGGCGCGCGGCGATCTCGGGCAGAGCTGGGTGCGGAACGAGCCGGTATCCTCGGTGATCGGCAGCGCGCTCGGCGCCACGCTGATCCTGGTCGCCCTCGCTGGCGGCCTCACCGTGCTCGGCTCGCTGGCGGTGGGCGTGTACGCGGGGCTGCGGCCGGGCCGCGCGGTGGACACCCTGCTCACCGCCGCGTCGGTCACCCTCGTCTCCATCCCGCAGTTCGTGCTGGTCTCGCTGGCGGTGCTCGTCTTCGCGACCTGGCTGCACTGGCTCCCGGCGGTCTCGCTGGTGCCCTTCGGCGAGACGCCTTTTTCCCGGCCGAAGATACTCGCGCTGCCGGTTGCGGCGCTCGCCTCGTTCGGCATCGCCTGGGCGGGACGGCTCGTGCGTGCGTCCGTGCTGGACGCCTCGCGCAGCCCGCACGTCGAGGCGAGCAGGCTCGCTGGTCTGTCGGAGTGGGCCGTGGTGCGCCGCCACCTGCTGCCCTCGGTCGCGGGCCCGGTCTCGCAGACGCTGGCATGGCTGGTGGGCGCGCTGGTCGGCGGAACCGCCGTGGTAGAACGCCTGTTCGCCTATCCGGGGCTCTCGCAGCCGCTGACCGAATCGGTCACCCGGCACGACACGCCGGTGGTCGAGGGCGCCGGGCTGCTGCTTGCCGCGATCATCTTAACTGCGCTCATCCTCGCGGACATCATCGGCCTGATCGCCGATCCGCGAACGAGGACGCCCCGATGACCGGCGGCTCGCTCACCGCGCCCGACACGGCGCCCCGCGCCCAGAAGACGGCACCCGCGGGCCGGGGCACGTCAGCGCGACGGCGCCGGGTGCCGGGCTGG
The DNA here is from genome assembly GCF_977971855.1 of Frankia sp. CoWAU3. NCBI lineage: Bacteria > Bacillati > Actinomycetota > Actinomycetes > Frankiales > Frankiaceae > Frankia > Frankia sp. CoWAU3. The sequence goes on from NZ_CDWWXB010000155.1 coordinate 4,007, forward strand.
CGCATCGCGGCGATCGTGCCCGGTGCGCTCGCCGCCATGCTGGCCCTCATCGGCAGTCGGCTGCCGCACATTCAGCCGTCGCGGATCGTCGCCGCGCCCTATGCTCGGGCAGGACACGGCCTGTGGCTCGGCGCCGACAGCGCGGGCCGCGACGTCCTCGCGCAGGTGCTCTGCGGAGGCCGCGCGCTGGTGCTGATCCCGGTCGCGGCGACCCTGCTGACCGCGGTTCTCGGCTGCGCGCTCGGGATTCCGGCGGGGTATTTGGGCGGCCGGGCCCGGCAGGTCCTCGCCGCCGTCGAGGACGTGCTGATCGCGCTCCCGCCGGTGCTCGTGCTGCTTACGCTGCTCGACGGCTGGGGCTATTCGGCGTGGTCGCTGATCACCGTGGTCGCGCTGACCGGCGTGCCGGTGGTCTCCCGGGTAGCGCGCAGCGCCACGTTCCAGGTGCGCAACCTCGGCTTCGTCGACCAGGCGGTGGCCCTCGGCGACGGCCGCGCGACCGTCATGGTGCGCGAGATCCTGCCGAACATCCTCGGCCCGCTGCTCGCCGATGCGGGCGCCCGCCTGGCCCTGGCCATCACGCTCACCGCCTCGGCCGGCTTCCTCGGCTTCGGCCCGGACACGCCGAACTGGGGGGCCATGGTCAGCGCCAACATCGAAGGGATCTCGCTTTCGCCCTGGGGCGTGCTGGTGCCGGGTGCACTGCTGGCCCTGCTGACCATCGGCGTCAACCTCGCACTCGACATGGTAGCCGCGAGGTTCGAGGCATGATCAATCTCTACGAACTCACCATCGAGACCGCGGACGCCAGCCGCGTGGTGGTGGACCGGCTCGACCTCGCTCTTGCGCCGGGCGAGCGGGTCGCCGTGGTCGGGGAATCCGGTTCGGGCAAGACAACGCTGGCGCTCGCGATGCTCGGGCTGGTGCGCGACGGGCTGCGCGTGGCCGGGGGTCGCGTCGAGGTCGCCGGGCACGACGTGCTCAGATTGGCCCCGCGTCCGCTGCGCGCGTACCGGCGAGGAGTCGTCTCGTACCTGCCGCAGGACCCCGCCTCCGCGCTCACCCCGTCGATGCGGGTTCGAGCGCTGCTGACCGAACTCGTTCCGCAGGACACCGATCCCGCCGTCGAGGAACGGCTGGCCGCGGTGGGCCTACCCGCCGACAAGGCGTTCCAGCGCCGGTACCCGCACGAGCTGTCCGGCGGGCAGCGGCAGCGGGTGGCCGTCGCCCGTGCGCTTTCGAACCGGCCCTGCGTGCTGATCCTCGACGAGCCAACCACCGGCCTCGACGCGGTCAACCGCGGAGTGGTGCTGGACACGGTGGGCGCGGTCGTCGCCGAGTACGGCCTGACCATGCTCTTCATCACCCACGACCTGACTGCGGCCCGCCGGATCACCGACCGGATGGTCGTGCTGCACCGCGGCCGCGCGGTGGACGACGGTCCGACCGGCGCGCTGCTCGACGCGCCGGTCGTGGACTACACGCGGCGGTTCGTGGACAGCGTCCCATCCCTTGACGAGGCGGCCGACCGGGTCGATGAGCCCTCGGCGCGGACCGACGCGCCGCTCCTGGAAATCAGGGAACTGACAGCAGGGCACGGTTCACGCCGGTCCGCGCGGCTGACCGCGGACGGCGTGAGCCTTCAGCTGCGGCGGCGCGAATGCCTCGCGATCGTCGGCGAATCCGGTACCGGGAAGACCACGCTGCTGCGTTGCGTCAGCGGGCATCAGCGTCCGATCTCCGGCACCGTCCTGCTCGACGGCGAGCCACTGCCGGCCCGGCTGCGCGACCGCAGCATCACCCAGCGCGGCGCGGTGCAGCTGATCAGCCAGGACCCCGCGGGCACTCTCAATCCGCGGCGCAGCGTTGGCGCGGCGCTCGAGCGGCCGCTGTGCGTGCTGCGCGGGATGGCCGCCGCCGAGGCGGCCGAGGAGCGCGACAGGCTGCTGACAGAGGTGGGGCTCGATCCGGCCGTGGCCGCCCGCCGCCCGCGGCGGCTGTCCGGCGGCCAACAGCAGCGCGTCGCCATCGCCCGTGCGCTCGCGGCGCGACCGCGCGTGCTGTTGTGCGACGAGATCACCGCTAGCCTCGACGTGCGCGTGCAGGCCGGGGTAGTCGACTTGCTCCGGCGGCTGATCGAGTTCGAACATCTCGCCGTCGTGCTGGTTACCCACGATCTTCCGCTCGCGGCCCGGCTCGCGGACCGCGTGCTGATCCTCGCTGACGGGCGGATCCGCGAAGAGGGACCCACCGGGCGCGTCCTGCCGCGCCTGACCGACCTGTGGACCCGCCCGCTCGTGGCGGGCGCGAGTTCGGGCCCCGCAAAGCGGTGAGTCACACGCACCACAGAACAAGGGCTGGAGTAAACCATGGCAGAGGTCCTGATGAACGACTCCGCGGGGCAGCCCCCGCGCGGCGCTGCGGACGAGGCGCCACCGCAGGCGGCGAGCCGCCCGGCGATCAGCCCCGTAGTGCTGCCACTGCTCCTGCTGGCCGAGTTCATGATCCAGGTCGACGCCACGATCGTGAACGTCGCGCTGCCCACCATCAAGTCCGACCTCGGATTCACCAACGGCTCGCTGGCCTGGGTGGTCAACGGCTACGTGCTCGCCCACGGCTCCCTGCTGTTGCTCGGTGGCCGGCTCGCGGACGTCCTCGGCCGGCGCAGCCTGCTGATGATCGGCATCACCGTGTTCACCGTCGCCTCGGCGGTGTGCGTGTTCTCGACCCTCCCGCAGGAGCTCGTCCTCGCGCGCGTGGTGGAGGGCGCGGGCGGTGCGGCCATCGCTCCCGCGGTGCTCTCGCTGATCATCACGATGTTCCCGGAGAGCAAGCCGCGCGCCTCCGCGCTCTCGGCCTGGGGCGCCGCGGCAGCCTGTGGCTCGGTGTTCGGCTCGCTCATCGGTGGCGCGCTGACCACCGGCGTCGGCTGGCGCTGGGTGTTCATCATCAACCTGCCGATCGGCGCCGCGGTGCTGCTGTTCACCCCATGGGTGATGGCGGCGGGCCGCTCGGAGCGGCCACCGAAGCTGGACCCCTTCGGGGCCGGAGCGATCACCCTCACCCTGTTCGCCCTTGTCTACGCGGTCATCGGCACGGAGACCCACGGCTGGCGCTCCGCCCAAACGATCGCGTTGCTGGCGGTCGCGGCCGTACTGCTGCTCGTGTTCATCGCGGTGGAACGGCGGCACGACGACCCGATCCTGCCCGCGCGGCTGCTGGTCAGGCGTAACACTGCCGGATCCATCGCCACCACGGTCCTGTTCGGCTCGGCCCAGCTGGGCTGCTTCTTCTTCGTGACCCTGTACCTCCAGCAGGTCTGCGGCTACTCGGCGCTGCGCACGGGGCTGGCGTACCTGCCGATCATGGTTGGCTTCGGTGTCTCCTCTGGCCTCGGCAACTCGCTGGTCAAGGGGCGCGACGGGGTGCGCGCGAGCCTGGCCGTCGGTCTACCGTTGATCGCCGCGGGCCTGTTCTGGCTGGCCACCGTACCGGTGCATGGCGGCTTCTGGGCGCACATCGCTGGTCCGACGCTGATCACCGGCCTGGGTCTCGGCCTGACCTACGTGCCGCTGTCGGTCGCGGTCACCGCCGACGCGGACCCCGAGAACACCGGCGTGGCCTCGGCCCTGTTCACCTCCTCGCTCATGGTCGGCAGCGCGGTCGGCCTCGCGGTCTTCTCCACCGTCTCCAGTGGCCGGACCTCCGTCCTGCTGGCCGCCGGTCACCGTCAGGTGGATGCGTTCGTCGGCGGATTCCACCGGGTGTTCTTCATCGGCGGGGTGCTCGCACTCGTCGCAATGGTGATGGCGCTTTTGGTTCTCCGCTTCGCCGGCACCGGTCTGCTCAGAAATGAGCAGACCTGATCCCCGGCACAGCCTAATGTCGGGTGCAGGATCCGCGACCGTGAGGTGGACTATGATTCGGTATTCTGAGGTAGAAGGCGAGCGCGCCGAAATCGTGCCGCCGGCCCAGCACCAGACCGCGGTTCCCGCCGCGGAACTGTTGGACACCGCGGGCGTGGTCGTGGAACGGGTCGCGCAGGTACGCGCGGAGTTTCGGAACGAGGCGCGGAAGTTCGCGCGGGAGCTCGCCGAGCATATCAACAAGCGGCAAAACGGAACGGCCACTG
>NZ_CDWWXB010000156.1:0-2991 GCF_977971855.1 Frankia sp. CoWAU3
ACTTCGTCACCCCCGTGGGGAGCACCCGGTGGCACCCGTGGGAGTATGTCACTGGCAACCCACGGCTGACGCGAACGATTACATCAGTGTTATCAAAATGTTGTTGACAATGACCGGCGGCGTTTACGGTCGGCAATGGTCGCGCCGGCAAGACTCAATAGCCGGCGAATATTCGGTCCATGAAATCACGGTCCGCGATGCCACACCCGGCGAAACCGTGTTCGACGATGCCCCATCGAGACATACCCAACATCCGTTGCAACGGAAGCCCGCAAAAACATCAACATTCAAACAAGCGCCTGACATCGCGACCCGGCATCCAGATCCGAAGAAAATACATTCCGCCGCAACCCCGGCAACCCGTTATCCCACCGTTCCAGCACGGCCGACCAGGAGCGTTCGTGGCTCGTCCGCCCGAAGTGCTGTTCGTCTGCGTTCACAACGCGGGCCGTTCTCAGATAGGCGCCGTCCTGCTCGACCGACATGGTCGTGGTCTGTTCCGCGCCCGATCCGCCGGCACCGCCCCGGCCCCGGCCATCCACCCGGGAGTCGTCACCGTCATGGCCGAGGTAGGCATCGACCTGTCCCGGGAGTCCCCGAAGCGACTGACCAACGAGATGGTCCGCGACTCCATCGTCGTCCCCAACATGGGATGCGGCGACGCCGTTCCCAGCTACCCCGACACGCGCTACCTCACCTGGAAACTGGATGATCCGGCGGAGTGCACGCTCGAGGAGATCCGGTCGATCCGCGACGAGATCGATGCCCGCGTCCGGGCACTAGTCTACAGTCTCGGCGTGGCCGCCCGCGTCGGGCTGCTGAAGAACCAGCCCGGTTACACCGGGATCCCGTCTGGCGGTACTGACCCGGATGCGTGGCACTATCCCTCACCGGTCGGGGCGGGCGCACCCGATGCGACCGCGTGATCCGGCGCGACCGCGTTGACGGGCTCGGCCTCCCGGTACGGGATGATGATCGTCGCGCCGATCGGGACGGTGCCGCCACGCACGACGTCGGCGCGCAGGCCGCCCCGGTCGCGTAGCGCGCTCCAGACCCCGGGGCGGGTGAGCTGTTCGAGGTAGGAGCACGGTGGGCAGGGCCGGACACCGAGCAGGACAACGTCGTCGATGCGGAAGGTCCGCCCGACGAGGTCGAGCAGCGCGACGCCCTCCGTCACCAGGTTTCGCCTGGTCTCCCACTCGGCCAGAGCCACCCCGGCGTCCGCGGCCACGGCGGCGATGACCTCACGCTCGATCAGCGTGACGGCACGACCGGCGCCACCGCGCGCGGAGTAGGTCCCGCTGCCGGTGGCGTAGCGGTCGCCTTCGAGGCCGTGACCCTCGATCATTCGAACGGCCTCACGGGCCCGCATCCGGGTACCCCGGATCGGCGTGGTATAGATCCCGACCAGGCGTCCCGCGACCATGATGCCGACACTACCCGCTGGGATGGCATTCCATGATCAGCATGGATCCGGGTGAGGTCGTCAGCGAGCGGATGAAAAGTGACGGCACCCCTGGTGGAGCCCTTCATTGATCATTCTCTCCCCAGATGTCGGACTCCGAGCTCCAACCCCATCTGCCGGTCCCCCGAAGGCGTCGGCGTCCGCCGTGTCACCGGCTCCGGGCGGACCCGTGGGGTCCTCGGCGAAGTCAATGGCGGGAAGTGGGCCAACGTGTTCGATCGTGAAGTACGGACAGGCTCGACGGAGATCGGCGACGGCGGCGTCGAACGCGTCCACGGCGTCGTTGCGCAGCAGAAACGCCCAGCTGAGCACCGGGGCCTCCGCGCCGCCGTGCGGGCGCCGTGGCCAGTCGGACAGCGCCAGCGGACGCAGCAGGTCGAGGATCGCGTCGGCCTGACGCTGCCGGCGTGCGATGACCAGGTCGGCCACCTGCTGACCCAGCCTGATCCGCGCGTCGAGATCCGTGGGCGGCGTGACCCCGACGAACGGACTGCCCGGCAGCACCTCGGCGAGCTCAGTCATCGCCGCCACCATGCCGTCCTCCGACAGCATCCGGCCGTCCTCCGGCAGGACCCGGGACCCGATCGGCGTCCGGAACCAGATCGGCGGTGCGCACCCGGTCAGTTGTGCGCACCCGGTCAACCACCGGCGCTCCACCGCCGGGCGAGTCCTCGTGACCGTCGAAGGTGCCGCCCAGACGCTGGTCACCACCCAGCGTGATATGGACAAACGAGTAGGGTGGCCAGGGACCCGTCGCCTCGGCGGAGCACCCCGCCGCGTCCAGCTCCCGCGTCAGCGCGGTCGCCGTGGTGAGGAACGCATCCTCCTCCGAACGCGGCACGAGGTACGCGCAGTCGAACATCCGCCCCGGCCGACCGGTGTGCCGACGGGCGTCATCCCGCGCGTGCGCGGCCAGCTCCCGATCCGCCCGATCGACCATCGCCGCGACCTCGTCACGCCGGTCCCGCTCCGCCTGCAGCTCCCGGCGCCGCTCGGCAAGATAGGCCGTTGCTGAGCCGGTCGCCGAGCCGGTCCGCCCACCCACACCCACCGTTGGTGCGATCTCCGCCGGGTGGTGGACAGGCGAATCCACCCGGAATCCCCACTCATGGGCATCCCGGACGGCGTCCAGCATCTGGAGCAGGTCCCGTACCTGGTCGTCGAGGATGGCCCGGCCCTGCTCCGGGTCGGCGAGCACCGTGCCGAACCGCAGCGGCAGCACACCGCCGCGTTCCAGCAGCTCCCACAGCACCTGATCGTGCCGGCGGGCCAGCGCGGCGAGGCGACCGGTGTCGGCAACGTCCTCCTCGAGGTCATGCAGCAGACTCGACTCGACCTCCGAGACGGCGAGTGACAACGGCCCGCAGGCGATCGCGTCCACCTCGGTGTCGGCGCCCAGCCCATCGATTCCGGCGGTGTCGCTCGCCGCTGGAATGATGCCGTATACGTAAAGACCGCGGTCGGTCCGGGACGCGCGCGAGGACGGCCGGACGCCAGGCCCGACCACGCCCACAGTTCCGACAGTC
>NZ_CDWWXB010000156.1:3315-8445 GCF_977971855.1 Frankia sp. CoWAU3
GACTCCGGAACCGACCCCGACTGCGAGACCGGAACGGGGGGAAGGTCCCGAGGCGGGGTCACGGCCGGCCTGATGCCCTCCATCGCCACCCGGGTGATCTCACGGGCGAGGCACTCGACGATCTGATGTCGGGCGAGTTCGCGGGCCTCTCGAACGGCCTCCTCGAGGACCTCAGGCGCGAGTCGCCGGGCGAGGGCCGTGAGATCCTCAGCCCCGGCCGCCGTGCTCATGGCCGCTACTCCCTCGTGTCCCGTCTCTCGACCGCCGATGCCTGGTCAAGGCCGATCCCCCTGCGCCAGCCAGGCCTGCCGGCCCCGCCGAAGAGGCGCTCGACCGCGTCCGCCGGATCCCGGCCCGTCGACCCTCCGGTGGCGCGGTCGGTGAAACGGCCGGTGGGCCACCCGACAGCCCGGCCCCTGGGCTCCTCCACACCCTCCCCGGCACGATTCACGATCTGCGCGGGACGGTCGGCGATCCACTCAGGATGATCCTCGGCCCGCCCGGCGACGGGCGGTCCCGTCCTCGTCTGGGCTCATGGTGTCTGGGCTCATGGTGTCTGGGCTCATGGCCGGTGCGCGGCCCCGTCCGCCCCGCCTCCAGGACAGGGAGGACCGCGGCATCGAAGACATCGACACGCCGCCCATTCCCGGGACTACCGGCTCCAAACTCCCAGCGTATGACGGGTGCCGACCGCAGATCACCGACCGGCGCCCCCGCCCGGAGGAGCCCCCGCCCGGAGGAGCCAAGGCCATCCAGGCCGAAGGTCCACTGGGGGTGGAGAGGTCAGCGCGCCCTACGGGATCAGCGCGCCCATGCCGCCCGCGCTGCCTGCGTGGGGCTCGAAGATGATCGGTCCGAGTCAGCGGACCGGGTCAGGATCCTCTGGGTGATCTCCTCAGCCGTCAGCGGCGGCGCGAAGAGAAAGCCCTGCGCGCTGTCGCAGGCGGCCGCGCGCAACCGCTCGGCCTGCATCGGGGTCTCGACGCCCTCGGCGGTCACCGTCAGGCGCAGGGTGTGGGCCAACGTGACCAGCGTCTGCACGATCTCCTCACCCCCCGGGTCGGCGTCCCGCGCCGAGCGGAAGCCCTCGACGAACGGTCCGGCGAGCTTGAGCGTGTGCACCGGCAGCCGACGCAGGTAGGCGAGGTTGGAATAACCGGTGCCGAAGTCGTCGATAGCGATCCGTACGCCCATCTCGGCGAGCCCGCGCAGGACCCGCAGCGACTCGTCGGCCGTGCCCATGAAGGCGCTCTCGGTAAGTTCCAGCTGGAGCAGGTCCGGGGAAAGCCCGGTCTCGTCGAGAATGCGTCGGACCTGTTCCACCAGGCCGGCTTCGCGGGTCTGCCGGGCGGCCAGGTTGACGCTGACGAACAGGGCGTGCGGATGACACTCCTGCCACTGCCGCGCCTGCCGACAGGCGAGCTCCAGCACTCGCCGGCCGAGGGGCACGATCTACCCGGTCTCCTCCGCCATCCCGATAAACAGATCGGGGGGCAGCAGACCGAGGCCAGGATGCCGCCAGCGGACCAGCGCCTCCACCCCGACCATCGCCCCGGCGGCCATCCTGGCACCCGCACCGTCGCCGAGGGCGATGATCGGCTGGTACTCGACGACGAACTGGTCCTGTTCGAGGGTGCGGGGCAGCATGGTCGACAGAGTGTGCCGGGTCACCTGCCGGGCGCCTCGCTCCGTGTCGAACAGGGCCCAGCGACCCTTCCCCTCCGCCTTCGCCCGGTAGAGCGTGATGTCGGCGGCCCGTAGCAGATCGGCGTAGTCCCCGCCGGCGACGGGCCGTTCGACGATGCCGATGCTTGCTCCGATGGACAGCGCGTGGTCACCCACCCGCAGTGGGCTCGCCAGCGCCGCCAGCACGGTCTCGGCGACGGCGACGGCGTCCGCCGTGCCGGCTGTGTCAGCGACAAGGATCACGAACTCGTTACCACCCATCCTGACCAGGAGCTGCTCCGGGGACAGCACCCGACGCAGCCGGTCCGTGACGGCGACGAGCAACCGGTCGCCGACGTCGTGGCCGAGGCTGTCGTTCACCATCTTGAATCCGTCCAGATCGATGAAGCACAGCCCGATGCGACGTTCCGGTCCCGTGGCTATCAGTTCGTGGACCCGTTCGATGAGTACCGTCCGGTTCGGCAGGCCGGTAAGCGGGTCGTGCCGCGCCTGGCGGCGCAGCTGATTCTGCAACAGATGCCGGTCAGTCACATCCACGATCATGGAGAGCTGCGCACGGCACCGCCCGTCGTCGTCGCGCAGACACGACGTGGTCAGCTCGGCCCACACCACCGACCCGCCGATCCCGGTGAACCGCCGCTCCATCCGGATGTGCTCCGGTCCGGCGGTCCGCTGGGCGGCATAGGCCTCCCGGAGCTCCCTCGCGTCCTGGGGATGCGCAAACTCGTCGATTGACCTGCCCTGCACCTGACCCGGGCCGACTCCGAGCATCCGCAGAAAAGCGTCGTTGGCGTCGATGATCCGTCCGTCTCCATCATTGATCAGGATTCCGATCGCGGAGCCGGTGAAGATCAGCCGGAAGCGGGCATCGCTCGCGTGCAGAGCCGCACGATGGATCGAGTCCTGCCCGGCGAGGATCCGCTCCCGCAGCGCATGGGCGTATCCCTGGGCCAGGCCGCCCTGCAACGCCGCCAGCCGGGCGCCGTACCCGTCGGCCGTCCCGAGTCGTAGGTCGGTGAGCAGTCTGGTGCCACAGATCTCGATGGTTCCGGCCAACGCGTCCGCGGCGCCGAAGGTGTACTCGACGACGGCAGCCCCGACCGCGGCCGCAGGGTCGGCCGTGAACGGTTCGGCGAGCAGGGCGTCGACGAGCCGGTCGCTCAACGCCCGTAACCGCTGCTCGACGTCGATCAGGCCGATCGCCGGATAGCTGGCGCCGAGGATCTCTCGGGCCCAGGCCTGGGCGAAGCGCGCGACGCCCTGCTGGCGTGCCGTCTGGGGCAGGGACCTCACCGCACGCACTCCTCATCGCACGCATTTCTTGCCCGACCATGACAAACCTTGGGCCTGACCCGCCCTGTGACAGAATCTCGGCCGCTGGCCGGAAAAGCACCGGAAGCCGGAGAAAAACCAATAAAAAAGTAAAAAGTAAAAATAATTAAGAAAAATCATAAAAACTAGGAACAGTCAGAAACAGCCGGGAACGGCGAGCCACCGGCGCCCGACCGCGGCAAGTATCGTGGAACGCACCGGGTTGTCCGCGAGGGGATCGGCGCCCATGCTCGCCGCGTCCGGGCGCCAGGCCGGTAGGTAGACCAGGCCCGGGTCAACGAGCTCGTATCCGCGGAGCAGACCGGCGATCTCCGCACGGGAACGCGGGGTCACCACGGTGGGGGTCTCGTCGTAGACCTTGCTGGCCTGGTTGATCTCTACGACCCGCTCGTCCGCGATCACATGAGAGATGGCCAGGTAACTGCCCGGCGCCGTCGCCTCCCGGAAGGAATCGATGATGCCAGCCGGGTCATCGCTGTCGGGGACGAAATGCAGAACCGTCACCATGAGCACGGCGATCGGTTGAGAAAGATCGAGCAGCTCGGCCACCGCGCTGGAGCCGAGGATCGACGCGGGCTGCCGAACATCCGCCTGGAGCACCGTGGCCCGCGGATTGTCGACCAGCAGCATCCGGGAGTGGATGACGGCGACCGGGTCGATGTCGACATAGACGACCCGGGCCTCCGGATTCACCCCTTCGGCGATCTCATGGACGTTACCGACCGTCGGCACCCCGGAGCCGAGATCCAGAAACTGTGTGATCCCGGCCTCGGCAGCGAGGAAGCGCACCGCCCGGTGCAGGAACAACCGGTTCGATCTGGCGATCAGCAGGGCGTCCGGGAGGATCTCGATGGTGGCGCGCGTCGCCTCCCGGTCCACCGCGAAATTGTGCGATCCGCCGAGCGCGTAGTCGTACATCCGTGCGGCGCTCGGGCGATTGACATCGATCCCCGCGGCCCACTCGGGCAACTCCTCCATGATCACCTATTCTCCTGTGCGACCCGCTAGACGACGTACGGTGAGGAGATTGTCTACCATCGCCACCTTCGTCACCACACCGGCCGGTCTCGCTACGGAGACCAGCACCCTCCAGACCGCGTTCGCTCGTTTCATCGCACGCCCGCCATACCTCCTGCCCGGGCCTCCCGGCGGCGCGGACCGACCTCCGGCGGCGGCCCATGGGGAAGCCGCCGACCGTGCCGAATGTCCGATTTGACCAGACCGTCCTACCCTGCCCTGCGTGGCCGTCCACGGAGGACACTGGTCTGGAACCTGGATCGAGGGTCGACGCCCGCGACGGCCGAGGAGACCCCTACGGCCGCAAGAACCGGAAGAACCGGAAGAACCGAAAGAACCGGGAGGACCGGAGCCCGCGGCGGCAGCCGACAGACCGACGGCGGCCGGGACAGCGCGGGTATTCGGGCGTCGCCCTCGGCCGGGACCGTACGAGGCTCCGGTACGAGGTTCCGGGTGAGGAGTGGGACGAGATGCGCGCCCTCGTCGTGTATGAATCGATGTTCGGCAACACCAGGGTGATCGCGGACGCCGTCGCGATCGGCCTGTCGACGTGGTTGGACGTCGGACTCGTAGAGGTCGGCACCGCAGACCCGGCCCTGGACGACGATGTCAGGCTCCTCATCGTCGGCGGGCCCACCCATGCGTTCGAGATGAGTCGGCCCGAGACCCGGCACGACGCCACCAGGCGGACCGAGGGCAATGTCGTGTCACCGGGGATCGGGATCCGGGAGTGGCTCGAGGCACTGCCCAGGCAACCGAGTGGGTCGCCCGAGGAGACGCCGCTCACCGGAGCGGCCACGTTCGACACGAAGGTCCGTCACCCCCGTCCCGCGGGTTCGGCCGCGGCCAGTGCAGCAAGGTGCCTGCACCGTCTCAGCTTCTCCCTCCTCGACCGTCCACGGAGCTTCTACGTCGACGGCCCGCCGGGCCCCCTGGTGGCCGGCGAACCCGAACGTGCCCGCCGCTGGGCCGAAAGCCTCGGATGGATGGTCCCTGCCTCGGCGAAGGGTAACGCGCTTTCCTGAGGTCGGGTGGCCCAGGGGAATTGCACCCCTGGGCTCCCACAGAACGGAGCGTGACGTAGGGTAGGCCGTC
>NZ_CDWWXB010000157.1:0-5537 GCF_977971855.1 Frankia sp. CoWAU3
GGCGCGGGTATGAACGGACCGGGTCAGAAACCGGGTCCGGGCCGGAACCGGGGCCCAGGACGCCGGGACGGCGGTGGCCCGTCCAGGCCACCGCCCGACCATGGCGTGGACAGGTGGACAGGAGGTACTCCGTGGATCCCGATTTTCCGCTACTCAGCGTCTTCCTCTATATGCTGTGGTTTTTTGCTTTCATCCTGTGGCTGTGGCTGCTGTTTGCGGTGATCATGGATGTGTTCCGCAGCCAGGATCTGTCCGGATGGGCGAAGGCCGCCTGGACGGTCGCGATCCTGGTGCTGCCCTGGCTCGGCGTGATCGCCTACCTGATCGTGCGGGGTGGCAGCATGCACGAGCGCAGCCGCGCCGCGGCGCAGCGCGACGAACAGGCCTGGCGCGCCTACCTCCAGGAGGCCGCCGGGACGACGAGCGACGCCGACGAACTCGGCAAGCTCGCGCACCTGCGCGACCGGGGGATCATCAGCGAGGCCGAGTTCGAGCGGGGCAAGACCAAGATCCTGACCTGATCCGCCGGTGCCGTCCCGTGGGCCCGGCCCACGGGACAGGTCTACGGGACAGGTCGTCCACGGACCGTGTCACCGCCAGCCGGGCAGCCGGGAGGCGGCGGCCCGGTCGGCGAGCCACAGGCTGCGGTCGCGGCCGACGGCTCCCGTCGCCGGGATCGTGATCGGTCCCGCTCCGGAGAACGACGCCGCGACCGCATCGGCCTTCTCCTCCCCGGCGACGATCACCCAGACCTCGTGGGCGGACTGGATGGCCGGCAGGGTCAGCGTGACGCGTTCCGGCGGTGGCTTGGGGCAGTCATGCACGGCCACCACCGGTTCGGTCGCGACGACCGCGGGGGAGTCCGGGAACAGCGAGGCGACATGGCCCTCCGGGCCGAGCCCGAGGAGCACCACGTCGAAGCTCGGCACCGCCGATCCGGCGACGGCACGGGTGGCCAGCAGCGCGGTGTACTCCGCCGCGGCGGACTCCGGATCGGCATAGCCGGAGGCCGAGGCCCGTCCCTCGACGTCACCGCCCGCGGTCGGGGCCGCCAGATGGCCCATCGGGAAGATCCGTTTGGGATCCACCGGGACGTGATCGAGCAGCGCCTCCCGCGCCTGCCGCTCGTTGCGGTCGGGCGAGCCTGCCGTGACGAACCGCTCGTCGCCCCACCAGATGTCGACCTTGCCCCAGTCCACCGCGTCGAGAGCCGGGTTCGATCGCACCGCCCGCAGCAGGGCGATGCCGATGCCACCGCCGGTCAGGACGAGTGAGGCCTCCCCGCGGGCCGTCTGGGCGTCCACCAGCCGGGTGATCAGCCGGGCCGCGGCCGCCCTGGCCAGTACCCCGGCGTCACGATGGAGGACGAGCTCTGGCTCGGCCGTCATGCGCCACCCACCGTCCGTTCGTTGTTCGGGGCACTCGTCATCGGGGCGGTGCCCGGGGCCGCGGTGCCCGACGTCGCGGTGCCCGACGTCACGGCGCCGGCGGCCAACGCGTCCGTGGCGCCCACGGTCCGGTCCATCGGGTCCCGCCAGATGTGCTCTCGGTGCGGCGAGCGTCTGGTCAGGTTCGGCAGGCCGCTCCAGGTACCCAGGGCCTCGGCGTAGACGGCGTCGTCGTCGAGCCGGCGCAGCTCCTCGGCGAGCAGGTCTCCGACGCCCCGGTCGGCCAGAGGCAGTACCCGGTCCGGATAGCCGGTGCGGGAGATCATCGCCGAGCGGGAGTCGGTGCGGGAGACAGCCAGCCGGTCCCCGTCGAGGGCGACGGCGACGGCCGTGATACCGGGCCGGCCGCCCGTCTCGTCGACCGTCACCGGGACGGCGAGCCTGTTCTGGAGCCAGCCGGCGAACAGCTGGGCGCTCGGATCGGCCCGGCCTGCGGTGATGACAGCTGAGTCCGGCCGCTCGCTGACCACCGCATCGAAGGCGGCGGCGAGCAGGGTGCGCCAGGGCGACAGCCTGGTCCAGGACAGGTCCGTGTCGCCGGGGGCGAAGTCCGCGGCCCGCTGGAACAGCGCCGACAGCGGATCCGGGCTGGCGGTGACGTCGGTGACCCGCCGGTCGGCGAACACGCCGAGCGGGTCGTAGGCGATCCGGGCCGGCGGCTCGTCGTGCCACCAGGTGACCACCGGGGCGTCCGGTGCGAGCAGGGGAAGCACGACCGATTCCGCGTGCAGCGCCAACCGGCCGGACATCCGCATCACGACCGCTTCGCCCGGGCCGAGCCGACCGCCGATCGAGACCTCGGCGTCGAGCCGGGGATGCGACACGTCAACCTGCCGGCGGACGACGATCAGTAGCCGGCACGGATGGGCCGAGGCCGCCAGCGTCGCCGCGCCCTCAGCGGCGCTGACGTGCTTTTCGTCAACGACGACGACGAGGGTCAGCGCCAGACCGAAGGCCAGGGCTCCGGCCGCCCGTCGTTCGGCGGCGAGGGCCTTGACCACCTCAGAACCGGTGGTGTCCCACAACGTGGTCACGAGGGGCTCCTAATCCATGGTCATGGCCGCCGCCACCGGCGACCGTCGTGGGCGAGCATCTCGTCGGCGGCTACCGGACCCCAGGTGCCGGCCCGGTAGCGGTGCGGGGTGGTGCCCGCCCAGTGCCGCTCCAGCGGATCGACGATCCGCCAGGACTCCTCGACCTCCGCGTTGTTCGGGAACAGCGTCGCGTCGCCGAGCAGCACGTCGAGGATCAGCCGTTCGTAGGCCTCCGGCAGCGCCTCGGTGAACGCCTCACCGAACAGGACGTCCATCGCGACGTCCCGGACCTCCATCGCCGAGCCGGGGACCTTGGAGCCGAACTTGAGCGTGACCCCCTCGTCGGGCTGCACCCGGATGACCAGCTGGTTGTTGCCGAGCTCGGTGGTGGCGGTCTCGTCGAATGGCAGGTGCGGCGCCTTTTTGAAGAAGATGGCGACCTCGGTGACCCGCCGTGGCAGCCGCTTGCCGGTCCGCAGGTAGAACGGCACCCCGGCCCACCGGCGCGTCTCGATGCCGAGGCGCACCGCCGAGAAGGTCTCCGTCCGCGACTGCGCAGGGATGTCCTGTTCGTCGAGGTAGCCCGGGACCCGCTCCCCGGCGAGCCAGCCCTGCTCGTACTGCCCCCTTACCGCGCAGCGGTTGAGGTCCATGGGCAGCGACACCGCGCGGAGCACCTTCAGCTTCTCGGTGCGGATGGTCTCCGCGCCGAAACTGACCGGCTCCTCCATCGCGGTCAGGGCGAGCAGCTGCAACAGGTGGTTCTGGAGCACGTCCCGGGCGGCGCCCGTCTCGTCGTAGAAGCCGGCCCGGGTGCCGATCCCGACGTCCTCGGCCATGGTGATCTGCACCGAGTCGACGAACTGGGAGTTCCAGATCGGTTCGAACAGAGTGTTGGCGAAGCGCAGCGCGAAGAGGTTCTGGACCGTCTCCTTGCCCAGGTAGTGGTCGATGCGGAACACCCCGGACGGGGTGAAGACGTCGTCAACGAGCGCGTTGAGCTGCCGGGCCGACTCCAGGTCGTGACCGAACGGTTTCTCGACGACGACCCGGCGCCAGCTGCCCGAACCCGCGGCCGAGGAGAGCCCGGTGCGCTGCATCTGCTTGAGCACGACCGGGAAGGCCGACGGCGGGATCGACAGGTAGAACGCCGCGTTGCCACGGATACCGTGGGAGTGCTCCAGGCTCTCCAGCGTGCGGGCGAGCCGGTCGAACGCGGCGTCGTCGTCGAAGGACCCCGGCAGGAACCGCACGGAGCCCGCCAGCCGGTCCCAGACCTCCTCGCGGAAGGGTGTGCGGGCGCCCTTCTCGGCGGCCTGCCGGGCGAACTCGGCGAAGTCCTCGTCGGACCAGTCCCGGCGGGCGAACCCGAGGAGGACGAAACCCGGCGGCAGCAGGCCGCGGTGGGCCAGGTCGTAGACGGCGGGGATCAGCTTCTTGCGGGCCAGGTCGCCGGTAGCGCCGAACACCACCAGGGCGCTCGCGTCCGGCAGGCGCGGCAGTCTGCGGTCACGTGGGTCCCGCAGCGGGTTGGTACTCACCGTGGGCGCCACCCGTTCCCCCTTCGTTCTGCTTGTGGTCTCTCCGAGGTTGTTTCACCAGGGACCGTCGGGTGTCCCTGAACGACGCTGAGACGATCATCACGGCCGTGGCGATGGCCGTGGCGACCGTCACGGCCACGGCCGGCGCCAGGCCTTACGCGGACGAACTGGGTGAGCCCAGGTGCGCCGCGATGGTGTCCAACAGCTGGGTCCACGAGTCCTCGAACTTCTGCACGCCCTGGCTCTCCAGGGTCCCGATCACGTCGTCGAGATCGATTCCGACGGCCGTGAGCTGGGCGAACACCTCATGGGCCTCCTCGTAGCGGGGGCGGATCGTCTCACCCGTCACCGACCCGTGGTCGGCGAACGCCTCCAGGGTCGCCTCCGGCATCGTGTTGACGGTTCCGGGCGCGATCAGCTCGGTGACGTAGATCGTGTCCGGCAGGGACGGGTCCTTGGTGGAGGTTGACGCCCACAGCGGGCGTTGGGGCTTCGCGCCCGCCGCGGCCAGGGCCGCCCAGCGGGGAGTGGCGAACGCCTTCTCGTACCGCTCGAAGGCCAGCCGGGCGTTGGCGACGGCGGCCCGGCCGCGCAGCGCCTTCGCCTCCGGGGTGCCGATCTTCTCCAGCCGCTGATCGACCTCGGTGTCCACCCGGCTGACGAAGAACGACGCGACCGAGGCCAGGTCGGAGATGTCGCGCTCCGCGGCCAGGGCCTTCTCCAGACCGGTCATGAAAGCGTCGATCACGGCGTCGTACCGGTCGAGTCCGAAGATCAGCGTCACGTTCACGCTGATGCCCTGGGCAAGCGTCTCGGTGATCGCCGAGAGGCCGGCCCGGGTGGCGGGAATCTTGATGAACAGGTTGGGCCGGTCGACCAGCCACCACAGGGCACGCGCCTCGGCGAGCGTGCGCTCGGCCTCGTGGGCGAGCCGGGGATCGACCTCCAGGGACACCCGGCCGTCGACGCCGCCGCTGGCGTCGTAGATGCCGCGCAGCACGTCGCAGGCGTCGCGCACGTCGGCGGCCGTGATGGCCCGGACGGCCTCGCCGACGTCCACGCCGCGGATCGCCAGGTCGTGCAGCTGCTCGTCGTACAGGTCGCTCGAACTGATCGCCTTCTGGAAGATGGTCGGGTTGCTCGTCACGCCGACGACGCCGCGGTTCTCGACCAGGTGGGCGAGGTTGCCGGTGCGTAGGCGGTCCCGGCTGATGTCGTCCAGCCAGACCGCCACTCCGGCGGCTGAGAGCTCGGACAGGGGATTGCTCATCGGGCTGACTTCCTCTCCGCGGGCGGTGGCGTCCTCACCATGTCTCCAAGGCCTCCAAGCTGTTCTCGCGCTTCATGGCTGTTCTCGCGCTTCGGATGGGCGCACCCCCTTCAGGGCACTACCCTCTGGGGCCGGCTCCATCCCAGTCTGTTTCCAGTCTGATCCCAGTCTGCGGATCCCCGTGACAGTCTCGGGTGGCGGTTGGGAGAACAACGCGCACGACGAGTGGAATCCCGGTCCCTGC